>JBGPSS010000150.1:0-2025 GCA_041490225.1 Hadesarchaea archaeon | reverse complement strand
GGGTAGAGGATATCCCTTCCTCTGAAAGCGGACAGACCGATCTCGCAGAGGATCGGACATTCACGGACGCAAATCGGGCACATCCCGCTCGTCGGGCTAATGTCGGGCAACCTCAACGCAGTCCCCGTCGTCGAGCGAGCGTTTGCGCGTATGTCTGGCAAAGTTTTCAACCTCTTTAATCAATAAAAGTTTCAGCTTTAAAGTTATGTGTGGTTAACATTTTGTTAAATTGTTATAGATATAACAACTGCTAAAAATTCCCTGTTGTTTAATTCCTTTATTTCCAATAAAAAGGAAGAATTTTGGGAATAATCCAATTCAAAAGGTTTAAATATGAGATTTGGGCAAATGGCATATCGGTAGGGAAGAAGCCCGCAAGGGAAGCCGAACCGAAGCTCAAGGGCGACGGAGAGCCACGGTGAAACTCAGCGCAGCTGGGGCAGGCTGTGGCTAAAACGTTCGGTGGTGAACGTCAAGGCCGAAAGGCGGGGAATGGCCGCGCGACGAAAAGCACGGGTAGGGTAACCGAGCCGTCGCGGAGTAACTTCGCGGCCGAATCCCTACCATTTCAAAAAAAATGTAATGTTGGGTTAAAATTTCGCTCGAATTTTGTCTATTTTTGTATAGTCTTTCGAAAGTATTATATAGATACAAAATTGACAATAGCATGGACCGGAGGGGATTTGCATATCTCGAGAACCTATCTTTAGGCGTATTGAGGCGCTTGTGCTGGTAGGGGTAATACTCGCCAGTTTAACGACTGTGATGGCGAGCGGTTCGGCCGAGGCAACGCCATCCAGCGCATCTTCGACGGATTACGCGCATTACGTGATAACTGACGATAAATTGCCAGCTCTCATCCAGTCCTCCCTTGCGACATCTTCATCAGTTGATGCTCCTGCCCAAGAGACCGGAGCGATAGTTCAAGAAACTCCTCGGGATGCGGAATATGCCCCAGGGGTGCTGATTGTTAAATTCAAGTCAGATGTAGGAGGAAGGGCCACAGATGTGAAAGCCAACTTGAATATTTTACAAAAAATAATCGGAATTCCATCATTGCTAAAGTTGCACAATCAATGGAGAATCAAGAGTTATGAGCGGGTTTTCAAAAGTTTGGAGCAAGAGATGTTGAGAGATGGAATAAGTGAAACAGAAGTTTTCCAAAGAATTCGTGAAAAGTATAGCAAGAGAACCGCTCGAGCTCCTGGAGCATTGCAGGAATTTAACTTGTCGAACATTTACATGTTGAAGCTCCCGGAGGATGCGGATGTCCTAGCTGCAGTCGAGGAATATAAGAAAAACTCCCACGTTGAGTACGCCCAGCCAGTCTACCCTTACAGTTTGTATTCAGTGCCCAATGATTACTATTACAATCAATCGGGAAGCTGGGGACAGCCCTACGACGATATGTGGGGCTTGAAGATCATCCAAGCGCAGGGAGCTTGGGATGAATTTACAAGTGATAACGATATCGGCGATAATATCGTGGTGGCGGTGGTCGATACTGGGGTGGATTACAACCACCCGGATTTGGCGGCGAACATGTGGACGAATATCGTCGATGGCAGTCACGGGGCCGATTTTTATTATCAGGATGGTTTTACTCTTCTAAACGATCATATCGGTCATGGCACTCACGTTGCTGGGATCATCGCCGCTGTTACTAATAATGGTATCGGCGTGGCCGGCGTCTCTTGGAATACTAAAATTATGGGGCTCGAAGTTTTTCCAGATGATTCTGGTTTTGGCGATCCTTTGGATTGGTTTATCCAAGCTGTTTCGAACGCGTTTTATTACGCGGTCGCCAATGGGGCGGATGTTATAAACAATAGTTGGGGATTTAGTTCCCCAAATCCTGATGACCATACATTCGATGATGAGATCAACTTTTGTAATAACATGGGCCTCGTAGTTGTCTTCTCTGCTGGGAACGATGACACGAATGTCATGTTATATAGCCCACAAAATAATGAGAATGTTATCACCGTGGCTGCATCAGACCATAATGATCAAAAGACAGATTTT
>JBGPSS010000149.1:0-2062 GCA_041490225.1 Hadesarchaea archaeon | reverse complement strand
GGAAACGAAAAAACAGATACTCGAACAAGAGAGGCGCTTGCCTGACGCAATCGTCGCGTGCGTCGGCGGTGGCAGCAATGCGATTGGCATATTCTATGACTTTATTGACGACGACGTCAAACTGTTTGGCATCGAGGCGGGTGGAAAAGGCATTCGCACTGGTAAACATGCCGCAACCCTATGCGTTGGTTCGGAAGGCGTGCTGCACGGGGCCCGCAGTTATTTGCTTCAAGATAAATTCGGGCAAATTCTTCTGACACACAGCATCGCCGCGGGTCTAGACTATCCCGGAGTCGGCCCAGAACACGCGTTTATGAAGTCGCGCAATCGCATCGAGTACGATTACGTAGCAGATGCCGAGGCGATGAAAGCGTTCAAACTGCTCAGCGAAGTCGAAGGCATCATGCCAGCAATCGAATCTGCACACGCGCTAGCGTATCTTCCGAAACTCGCGCGAAGACTCGGAAAAGGCAAGCTGGTTGTTGTCAACCTCTCTGGACGTGGCGATAAGGATGTAGATATCGCGGTCAAGTACATGGGGGTAAAAATTTGAGCAGGATATCAGCGAAGTTCAAAGAGTTACGGAAGCGGAGGGAGGGAGCGCTCATCGCATTCGTTACCGCAGGCGACCCAAATCCGAAGACAACGCCTGATATAGCAGAAGTACTCGCGAAGCACGCAGACATCCTTGAAGTAGGCATCCCTTTTTCAGACCCGATTGCAGATGGGCCAACTATTCAGGCCGCGGACGAACGGGCACTCAGAGCTGGCACGACTCCTGCAACATTGTTCAAGATAATCAAAAAGATACGAGGGAGGAGTGACGTCCCGATAGTCGTGCTCGCATATTTCAACACCGTACTCAGGCCAGGCGTGAAAAATTTCATGCGGATGTTTGCTGCCGCGGAAGGCGATGGCATAGTCATTCCCGATCTGCCGCTCGATGAGGCGAAAGATGTTTCTAAAATTGCGAAGCAGTATGGCATCGATTTGATCCTCCTGGCCGCCCCAACGACACCGTCCGAGCGACTAAAACGAATCTGCAGCGCTTCGCGTGGTTTTGTTTACATAGTTTCAGTGCTTGGCGTGACAGGTGCGCGAAAAACGCTGCCGAAAGAAGTTAAACAGGTTGTAGCAAGCGCGCGAGCGGCGTCTAAAGGCAGAATACCACTCGCGGTCGGATTCGGTATTTCCAAGCCCAAGCACGTGCGCGAAGTTTTGAACTGTGGAGCCGATGCCGCTATAGTGGGAAGCGCGTTCGTCGACCTTATCGCCAGACACAAGAATAACAAGCGAAAGATGCTGAACGAACTCGACCGTTTTGCAAAATCATTGAAGGCAGCTTGCTAAAACATCCGCTTTAAAGCATCTCGTCCAGCCATTCCTTCTTTTATCCCGAGTTCCTTCGCATTCATCGTCAGCTTGGCTATTTTGGCGCTCAAAACATCATCAAAACTTTTGACCCCGGTGACGATGGCTGCAACTTGACCAAATTTTTCAGCAGTTTCCAAGTTGAGGTACCCACACATCACATACCCTTTCGACGCAATGATCAGAAGAAGAGGTGCACCTTCCAAGTCGACTTTCACACCAACAGCATTTTTTCCATCTATTTTGATATTCTTTGTCTCTATTGAACTAATTTCAACCACCTGTAGCCAAAATTACACACAACAGTAAGATTTTTCAACTTAAAAGTGGTGTTATTAAAGGGTGAACAAATGCCCTGTTGTGGTGCATCCAAGAAAAAGAAGAAGAAATAAACGAGACTTTTAAATACTTTACAGATAACTAATGACAATCGTTTCAAATAGATGGGAGGATTTACAGATGATACTTGAAAATTTGAAAGTTAAACCAATTTCAATGGAGACTGGGAGAAACGTCGTTTTTCTAAATGAAGAGGATGTGAAGGATCTAGGGGCTTATCCAGCAGACCGTATAAAAGTCACCACGCCTAAAGGAAGCCTCGTTGTTATTGTCAACACGGCGCGCACACTGGTACAAAAAGGCGAGATAGGAACATCCATTGAAGTGACGAGGACACTCGATGTTCAACCAG
>JBGPSS010000148.1:0-2115 GCA_041490225.1 Hadesarchaea archaeon | reverse complement strand
CGATCAACTTCGAAGCGGCGAGCTTTCCCCAGTCGAGAACGTGCGGCGGGCGCTCGAGCGGATATCAAAGCTCAACCCAAAGATAAACGCTTTCATCGAGGTGAACAATGGTGCTGTCGCTCAGGCCGAGGCTCTCGAGCGGAAGCTCAAGCGTGGCAAGCGGGCAGGAAAACTGGCCGGATTAGCGATCGGAATCAAGTCGAACATAAATGTCAATGGATTGAGAGCGACATGCGCCTCTCGAACTTTGGAGGACTACGTCGCGGCATACGATGCGGAGGTCGTCAAGCGCGTGCTGGCTGAGGATGGCATAATCATCGGCGTGAATAATATGGACGAGTTCGCCTGCGGCTCGAGCGGCGAGACGAGCGCCTTCGGGGTTACCGACAACCCAGCCGCGCCGGGCCGCATTCCAGGTGGCTCAAGCAGCGGTGGAAGTGCGGCGATCGCGGCCGCCATGTGCGATCTTTGCTTGGGCACCGACACCGGAGGCTCCATCAGGAATCCTGCCAGCCACTGCGGCGTCGTCGGTGTGAAGCCGACGTATGGGCTTGTTCCGAGGCAGGGCTTGATAGACCTCGGCATGAGCTTGGACCAGATAGGGCCGATCGCGCCCGACGTCTACGGGGCCGCGCTTTTGCTCGAGGTGATCGCCGGGAAAAATCCGAACGAGTGTGTCATGCTCGATGTGCCCAAGGTCAGCTATGCCGATAGACTCGATGGTGCAGAGATCAAGGGTATGAAAGTGGGCGTCAGCTCAAAGTTTGCTGAGCTCACAGATCCTGCGGTGATGAATGTCATAGATAAATCAATTGAGGCGCTTCGCGACTTGGGCGCCGAGATAGTCGACGTCAAGCTACCGCACATAGAGGAGGCGATGCCAGCATATTATCTGATTGTATCCGTGGAGTTCTTCTCGGCGACGCGCAAGTTTGACGGCCGCAAATATGGCAAGCGAATAGAGGATGTCTGTGGCGACGAAGTGCTGCGTAGAATTCTACGTGGCCGCTACATCAGCCAAAAGGAGTATCGAGGAAAGTACTACCAGCGCGCGCTTCAGGTTCGAACGATAATAAGGAGGGAACTCATGGCAGCTCTCGAAAAGGTGGATGTCATCGTTGGTCCTACAGTGCCCAAGCTTCCGCACAAGCTCGGGACGAAACTTTCGCCGATGGAGATGTATGCCTACGATTACCTGACGATACCCGCGAATCTCGCTGGCATATGCGGTGGTGTGGTCAAGGCTGGCGAAGTGGACGGCGTCCCAGTAGGTATGCAGGTCCAAGGTAAGGTGCTCGGCGAGGAGCAGGTGCTGCGCGTCATGCGGGCGTTCGAGGCGGTCTCGTGAACATGATGGTAGGTCTCGAGGTTCACCAGCAGCTCGCGACCGAGCGCAAGATGTACTGCGACTGTCCGACCAACTACCAAGATGTGCCGCCGAACACGAACGTCTGCCCGATATGCACGGGCATGCCGGGTTCGAAGCCGCTCTCGCCTAATGAAAAGGCGGTGGACGCGGCGATAGAGCTAGCGCTGATGCTTGGTTGCAAGGTCGTCGTCGATAAGCCCACCTACATCCAACGGAAGCATTACGATTATCCGGACCTGCCCAGCGGCTACCAGCGCACGAGTTTGCCGATAGCTGTCGATGGAGAGCTTCAAGGCGTGAGGATTCGTGAGGTTCACTTGGAGGAGGATCCGGGACAATACGATCCTACAGTTGGCAGCGTCGATTTCAACCGTTCTGGAGTCCCGCTCGTCGAGATAGTGACCGAGCCCGACATGCGTTCTCCAGAGGACGCCCGTAGATTTTTGAGACAACTTATACGAGTGCTTGAGTTCACGGGAAAAGTCAGGCCGGAAGCAGGGGGAGCGATGCGCACCGACGTCAACATCTCGCTCGAGGGTGGCGCGCGCGTGGAGGTCAAAAACATAAACTCAGTCAAAGGAGCTTACAAGGCGCTCAAGTTCGAGATCACGCGGCAGAAGGCCAAGCTCGGGCGAGGCGAGGCTGTGGTCCGCGAGACAAGGGCCTACATGGAGAGCCAGATGATCACGACATCGATGCGCCTGAAAGAGATGGAGGAAGACTATCGCTACATCCCCGACCCGGAT
>JBGPSS010000147.1:0-2141 GCA_041490225.1 Hadesarchaea archaeon | reverse complement strand
TGCCGCCCACTATCAAAGTGTTGGGGGCGCCAATTGCGTTTGCCAAGCTTCCGGCCAGCAAGCTGCCGAATGGGGTGGTCCCCACGAATGCCATCGTGTAAAACGCCATGACCCTCCCACGCTTGTCGTCATCAACCATGTTTTGAAGAGTTGTGTTGCTCGAAGTAAGCTGGATCATCATGCCGAACCCGGTGAGTACCATCAACAATAGAGAAACCGCCAAGATGTTGGACAAGGAAAAAGCGATGAGCCCGACACCAAATATCCCTGCGGAAACTGGAACCATCCTCCCGAGCTTGAAGAAGCTACTTCGCGAAGCGAGGTAAACTGCGCCAACCAAAGCTCCAAGACCAGATGCAGCGGTTAGCAAACCGAGTATCTCTGGTCCGCTGTGGAGGATGTTGCTTGCGAATACGGGCATCAACAGTTGGTATGGCATCCCCACTAAGCTGACCAACCCGATCAGGAGTATGATATATCTTATGGGGGCGAAGCCAAAGGCGTAAGAAAATCCTTCCCTTAGTTCCTTCACGATGCGGGTCCGTTTTTTTTCAATTTCTGGAGGAGCAACCTTCATTGCCAATAGAGCCACGATGACGGCGAGAAAGCTCAGGCCATTGATGAAAAAGCACATACCCGCCCCCACTGTTGCCAAGAGGACTCCCGCGATCGATGGTCCGATCAACCGTCCGCTATTGACTATCGAAGAATTCAGGGCAATCGCGTTCCCGAGATCCCTCTTGTCCTCAATCATCTCCACTATGAACGTCTGACGCGCAGGCATGTCGAACGCGTTGATGAAGCCGAGCACCACGCTCAACAGGACGATGTGCCAAACATCGATGGATCCCGTAAAAACTAGAATGGCTAATATCATCGCTTGCAGCATCGACAAAGTCTGAGTGGCTACAATTATGCGGTGACGATCCCACCTGTCGACGAGGGCTCCTGCTACGGGCGCAAAGACGAAGGCAGGAATCTGGCTCACGAAGCCGACGATGCCCAACAGAAATATCGAATTCGTCAAGCTATAGACCAGCCAGAGCATGGCGACCTGCTGCATCCAAGTGCCGACCAAGGAGATGCCTTGGCCGACAAAGAATAGGCGGTAGTTTCTGTGACGGAGTGAACGGAAAACGGTCTTCAGTCCCGCCCTACGATTGCGAGGAGATTGTTCGGTTTCCATCTTTCCACTCGGTTTTCCTTTTTCCAGGCAACATTAGTATTTTTGTGGTGTAGCACTATAAAACAAAAATAATATGTCAGGGAAACCGAGTAGCTTTGGTGCCCCGGTAGTGTAGACCGGTCAATCATACGGCCCTCTCGAGGCCGCGACGCGGGTTCAAATCCCGCCCGGGGCACCATGTGATAATATGGCCGAGAAACTCGCTGAGGAAGAGCTCGAAAAAAAGATGCGGAAGAAACCAAAGAAGTACCGCTCGGTCTACAGGAAATCCTATAAGAGAGGGCGCTAGTTTTATTGCTCTGCTTGGAGCAGTTTTTCTTGCGGGGGTGCCTGAGCCCGGTCTAAAGGGTGGGACTTAAGATCCCATGGTCGTAGGGCCTTCGCAGGTCCGAATCCTGCCCCCCGCACTATAGCAATACAAACAATGGCAGGCGAGAGGATGAATAAGAGAAAAAACGAATTGATAATCAGACCCGCGATTCCGAGGGATGCGAGCGCGGTGACCGAGATAATAAATTCCGTAGTTGAGGAAAGGAAGTTCACAACCTTTTCGAAAATGTCCGAAAAAGAAGGTAGGAAATACATAAAATCCATCGCCCCCAACGAAGCCATATTTGTAGCCGAGTTTGGGGGGAAAGTCGTGGGATTTCAATTCTTCGAAAGATTCCCTGGCGGAACAGAAGCAAACAAACACGTTGGCACAATGGGAACGTTTTTGTTGAAAGATTACAGGGGAAAGAGCATGGGATCAAAACTAGCCAAGCGAACCTTCAACTGGGCGAAGAGGAAAGGGTTCGAGAAGATAGTTACTTGGATTTTCGAGGACAACATCGAAGGCCTGAGATTTTACGAGAAACTTGGGTTCAAGCCAGTAGGAAAATGGACGAAACAAGTAAAGATAGGCAAGGATTACCACAACGAAGTCGTGCTTGAGAAATTTCTTTAAGTTTTCTTT
>JBGPSS010000146.1:0-2171 GCA_041490225.1 Hadesarchaea archaeon | reverse complement strand
CTCACGTATCTTGTCGGCGTGCTCGAGGGCAGCGCGAATGAGGTTCGTCATCTTTCCGCCTCTGTAAATCTCAGCGGCGGAGTAGATTTTCACCTGGATGCCGAAGTCCTCAAGCGAATCCGTGAAAGGTCTGGAGAAGTAATCCACGAAGTTTTTATGTGTCTGATCCGGCGACGGGATGTTTATGTAAGGCATGCCGAGGTATTGCTTGTATCGCTCGGCCAAATCGCCCTCGTTTAGCGGCCATGGGATGCGCCGCATAGGATCGTAATCGTCGGCGTACCATATCGCCTCAGCCTTGCCCCCCGTCTGCTCCACGGCACGGCGGATGCCGTCGGCGATGAAGACATCGTTGCAGTGTCCGATGTGGATGTGGCCGGATATGGAAATCCCGCTCGCGATGGTGTGCTTCTCACCGCGACCGAGCAACGCCTTGGCTATCTGATCTATCCAGTGCATGGAACCAACATAGATTAATATCACCCATCGTAAAACTTTAGCGGGGATGGGATGAAACCATCAAAACACATCATGTCGATACCGCAATCGAGTACGCTGAAGGTGCTCGGCTTGGCGAAGGAGCTGGAGCGAAAGGGTGAGAAAATCATCCACATGGAGGTCGGTGAGCCGGATTTCGACACTCCAGATCACATCAAGAAGGCTGCGGAGGAGGCGTTGGCTAGGGGAATGACGAAGTATACGCCTAGTGCTGGTTTGCCGGAGCTGAGGGAGGCCATCGCCGACCACCTCAAGCCAGAAGGCATCCAAACCTCTTACAAAAATGTGATAGTTACACCGGGCGCGAAGCATG
Organism: Hadesarchaea archaeon; assembly: GCA_041490225.1. GTDB lineage: Archaea > Hadarchaeota > Hadarchaeia > Hadarchaeales > Hadarchaeaceae > DYFS01. The sequence continues at coordinate 1,360 of JBGPSS010000146.1, read as the reverse complement.
CGATCTTCTGCGCGATGGGGGCGGTCATAGATTCGGGCGACGAAGTCATAATCCCGAGTCCATGTTGGACGTACGAAGCAATGGTATTGATGTTCGGCGGCAAGCCGGTGTTCGTGGAGACGAAGGAGGCCGATGATTTCAAGCTGAAGGTGAAAAAAGTTGAAAAGGCCTTGACGAAGAAGACGCGAATGATTCTCCTGAACTACCCGAACAACCCGACCGGGGCGGTGATGGAGAAGGAAGAATTGAAAGAGATAGCTGACTTGGCGGTCGATAAAAAATTGTGGATCCTCTCGGATGAAATTTACGATTGTTTGGTGTACGATGGGACTCACACGAGCATAATGTCTTTCCCTGGAATGGATGAGAGGACGATATACGTGAACGGCTTTTCGAAGGCTTACGCGATGACGGGTTGGCGCTTGGGCTACGCCGTGGCCCCGTATGAATTGATAACGGAGATGGACAAGGTCCAGCAGGCTTCGACGTCTTGTGTGGCTGGTTTCATTCAGGCGGCGGGCATCGCGGCCCTGCGCGGCCCTCAAGATTTTGTGGTAAAAATGCGGGAGGAGTACAGCAAGAGGCGCGAAGTGATCGTCGATGGGTTGAACTCAATCGATGGGATAAAGTGTAGCAAGCCAGCTGGCGCGTTCTACGCCTTCCCAGACATCGAGAAACTCGGCAAATCCTCGCTCCAGTTCTGCGAGCTTCTGCTGAAAGAGGCTGGTGTGGCTGCTGTGCCCGGCAGCGGTTTCGGGCCGTACGGCGAGGGTCACGTGAGGTTCAGCTACGCCACGTCGATGAAGAATATCAAAAAAGCGATCGATTTGACTCGCGATCTTGTTAAGAAGTTGACTCATAAATAGATTTCAGGACTCGCCTGATTTCCTTCGCCTTCTCAGTTCCTATGCTGTGGCACATCCAACTCATTGTTCACCAAAACGCTAAATACGCACACGTTAACGGAATTGGTGGGGCAGTAATTTATGAGGAGGGTTGGGGCAGCATTTCTGATAATTATTTTAATGCTATCATCGGCCCCGCTGTTGTTCCACGCTGTACTAGTTTCCACCTCAACTGGAATCCAACCGGCTGGCGGGGTGCAGATATCAGTCAACGGTTCGTCGAGCGCCATCAGCTGGCATTGGGATTGCCCCGATGATGACTATGTACAGGGCGTGGCGATTTCTGCGGATGGATCCTATGTGGTGGCGAGGACAGAGGGGGACAAGATTTACCTTTTCAACAAGTCCAGCTCCACGCCAGTCTGGGAGTATTCGGCGGGGACTGTTTTCTCCGTGGACATCTCAGACAACGGCAGTTACATCGTGGTGGGGGGAGACGGAGTCCTGTTGTTCGG
>JBGPSS010000145.1:0-2190 GCA_041490225.1 Hadesarchaea archaeon | reverse complement strand
CGGAGGGTGTGAAAGCGAATAGTTGGTTATAAAGCCGTTGTTATTGACGATTTCTCCAGTGATACCAAAATACCAGCCGGCATCAGACGTAGTTGCTCCAGCAAACTTTGATGTCGGTAACAAATATGAAAGTGATACCGCCATCAACGCGACTAGATAGACAAATATCAGCCATCGCTTCCAATTCAAGCTGTCACCAATTGCTTTAGTAGCCCGCGCTTTAAAAATAGTGCTACTCGGTAGCCCCAAGACTACCTAATCTTTCCAACAATTTTTAACCTTTGGCCAGCTCCTCTAGCTCTCTCCGCATCTCTCTGAGGGCGTTCTCCCCGGCACTTGGAGCTATTTGAAGCATCCTCTCGATGAAGCGCTCCACAAACTCGGTTCGTTGCCTCTGCTTTTCCATGGCTTCGTTCGCACTTATTGGATCGAGTGGGGCGTTGCACCGTTGACAGAACCTTGCGCTTGCTGAATTTAGGATATCACACCAGGGTCACGTTGAATTCCTTCAGGATTTCCGCCAGCCTAGCTAGTGGGAGACCAACCACATTGAAATAACATCCATCGATCTTCTCGACGAACAATCCCGCTTTTTCCTGGATCGAATAGGCTCCGGCCTTATCGAACGGCTTGTCCGTGACGACATAATTGGATATCTCCCCCTCACTCAACCTCCTGAACTTCACCCTACTCCTCACGAAGTCCACCTTTGTCTTCCCCGCGGAGGCATCGATGACCGCTAGGCCTGTCAAGACTTCGTGCGTTTTGCCGCTCAGCTCCCTCAGCATGGATTTTGCCTCTTCCTCGTCCTTTGGCTTGCCTAGGATCTTCCCCTTGAGCACGACGATGGTGTCCGCCCCTATTATCAGCCCCTCTCTCGCCCTCCGCGCGACCTCCTTTGCCTTGGTCAGAGCTAATGTCGTAACCAATTTCTCGGGGTCGGAAATGTTGAATTTGGACTCCCTCACCCTGCTGTCGACGACCTTCACCCTTAGCCCGAGCCCCCTGAGCAGCTCGAGGCGGCGGGGCGAGGTTGAAGCGAGCACGATTTTCATTTTGATCCCGAACCTTTGACTACTTGTACCAGTATAAACTCTGAACGATGTAACCGATGAAAGCGTCGAAGAACGTGTTCAGAGTATATTGAATCGTGCCATTCCCAGAGTAGGATGTATATGTATGCCCGCCCTGACTGTACTGATTTGTTTGTGTAAATTCCGACGGAGGGGTAATGCCATTAGATTTAGCTCTAGGATTCACAACTAAGAGATAATACCCAAAAACTCCGGCAATGATGACAAATATTACACCTATTATTGCGCCCGTTCCAATCCCTTTTTGATTCACCTTTGTGCCTCCATAGACTACTCGAATTTTTGAGGCTTAAACCCAGAGGTGCGAATCTCGAAACCTTTGCGCGCCGCCCGAGTACTCTCCTCGGGATCCTGCCGCAGAAGGCATCCACATATCGATCAAGAAATTCGGGCACAAAGCAAAAAATGTTGTTGGCGAAATTAGGTAGCCCTGATGCTACTACTCGGCTTCCTTTTCCTTTGAAGCCTCGACCGGCGCGGGCGCCACTTCCTTAGTGGTGGCCATTATCCAACCGAGCCAGAAGCCCAACCCGCATATCACGAGTATTCCAACTGTTATGGGTAGAGCAAACGCCAAGGCGCTACGCGCCCAACCGCTAGAACCACCACTTACGTATCCAAAGAAAATATGTACAGTAGCCACTACAACACACAAAACGCAGATCACCGCTCCCAATGCTCTTCCCATTCTATCACCTTGTTCTGCAAAAACTTGTTTCAGGCTATTTAAATAACTTGCGCAAAGCACTTCCGCCCATTTTTTTTTCTCATGCCACTTTTAGTGCTTCAATTGAACACTAGACTATACCGATCAAAATAGCGTATCCTCATAAATCTGCGCGACAATTTACATATGGGCCCGTGGCCCAGCCTGGATAGGGCGGCAGCATCCTAAGCTGTCGATCGTGGGTTCAAATCCCACCGGGCCCGCCATAACTTGTGCTTTATTTTCTTCGTTTGTGATGTCTGAAGGTGCTGGCGAGGAGCATCGTTGAAATCGATAGGATTCCTAATGCGACAGTAAAGATTACTTGTTGTGCCTGTTGGTCGCTGGTGGATGTTTGTGGGGTTGATGGTGTTGGTTCTGTAGGTTGAT
>JBGPSS010000144.1:0-2213 GCA_041490225.1 Hadesarchaea archaeon | reverse complement strand
TCTCGTGCTTGATATCGTTGTAGAGGTGCTAGCACCTCTACAACGATATCAAGCACGAGAAACGCAACTCCCTCGAGGAACTGTTGGCGTACCACGGCGAGCTGTGGAAGAAGAACTGGTAGGACGAAGTCAGGGTCGTCAAGGATGGCCTCACGCCTGAACACTACGAGGAGGTTGGCGAACGGTGCATCCGCGATTTTTACAAGCGCTACCAGCCGTTCGACCAGGGGCGGACGATAGCGACCGAGCTTATGATCATGATTGAACTTGAGGGATATACTCTCCGAGGATACATCGACCGCCTCACCGCTTTTCCTGACGGTTTTTACGAGATCCACGACTACAAGGCCTCCCAATATCTACCGCCTCAGAAAGCTTTCGACACGGACCGCCAGCTTGCACTCTACCAGATCGGGGTCCAGCAACAATGGAGGGATGTCAAGCGCGTCGACTTGGTGTGGCACTACCTCGCCTTCGACAAGGAGCTTAGGTCGGAGCGGACGGAGAAGCAGCTTGGCGAGCTGAAGCAATCTGTGCTATCGTTAATCGGGCACATCGAGCGGGCCGAGGAGCTCGACGACTTCCCGACCAGGAGGGGCTACTGCGACTGGTGCGGGTTCCAGGACATCTGCCCGGAGTGGGTGCATCCGCGCAAGGTCGAGGCCCTCCCGGCCAACGAATTCCTGAAGGAGCCGGGGGTGAAGCTCGTGAACGAGTTTGCGGAGCTTAGGTCGAAACGGAAGGAACTGGAGGAGCTGGAAGAGAAGCTGAGGGAGGCGATCATCGCATACGCGAAGCGAGAGGGCGTGAGCTGCATCATGGGAGAACACAACAAGCTCTACGTGAGGATCGAGCCGCACATCAAGTTCCCGGGGAGCGGGGAAGAGGGCCGGGAGGAGTTGGAGGGGATGATCAGGGGCGCCGGGAAGTGGGAGGAGGTTTCGTCGCTGAATACCCGGACGCTGGAGAAGATAGCGCGGGAGGGGAGCTGGCCGCCGGAACTCCTGAAAAAGCTGAAGCGGTATCAGAGCATCGAGGAGTCGGCTGGGCTCAGGCTGGCGAAGCTGAAGGAAGAGGATTAAAAGTCGCACACAAGCTTTTTTTCTTTCAGGCCACGAAAAGAAATCGCCCCTAGGCCCGCTTGCCGATCCTCGCTTTTGTTCTTAAAGTCAAAAAAGAAGGTGGGCAGGGACAACTACGTAGTATAACGGGAATTTATCCTCACATAAAGAAAAGAAAAGGGGGTTTAGGCCTTGATCCCCGCTTTCTTCAACTTTCTTCTCGCGCGCCTCAACTTTCCTCTTGTGCGCTTCAGGACTGCCTCTTTTCTTCCGGCATCTGCCCTTGCATTACTCAGTGCGATGGATTTTGCCGAAAGCTTTTTTTTCTGCGCTTTCTTGTTCTTTTCCAGCTCCGATACCTTTTGGGTGGATTTTTCAAGGGCGGATCTTGTATAAAGTCCAGCTCCGAGCAGTATTGCTCCAATGATCGCGCCACCCAGCGAAACCCTGTAAGTGGTAACCCACGAAAGAACCCAAGATTGGTTGGGAAGGCTACCAAAATACACCGCCAAGGAAAAGACGGCGCCTAGGAATATCAGAAAGCCCCCAACGCCGATAAGTGTTTGTCCTATCTTTTCTTTTCTATACATATCATGCCTCAATCCAAGGAATACCTCATTTGACTTTTATGATTCCCATTAACACCAAGACTATAACGGCGATCACTACCGCGCCAAGAAGACCAAATAACCACCAGCCTATTAAGAACGCTATTACTGAAGTTATTGAAATGTGAGACCATTGGATTGTTATTTTGCCTGCCATTTTTAATCACCTTATCCTACAGGTTGCTTCTTATCCCTTCCACAGTCCAATCACGAGCCCAACTATGAACGCCACAGACGCATAGGGCAGGAGGTTGATCCACGCGCTCCCTGTCTCGGAGAGCTTCGGCAGGAATTGCATTGCCTGAGCGTAGAGGTCGCTGAAACTTACGCTCAAGGCCCCAGTCACGACCAAGACGATGACGATCGCTGCGATCACCAGAATCAGCGTTAGCACGTTTTTGATCAAAAATCCAACGAGCAGGCCGATGATTAATGGCACGATGATCGGAACGAGCCAGGCAATCTCGGGTGGAATTGACATGGTTCACCTAACACATTATTTTTAACAAATGCATATATAAATAATTTTCGCAAGAATTTTGTT
>JBGPSS010000143.1:0-2223 GCA_041490225.1 Hadesarchaea archaeon | reverse complement strand
ACCTAAGGCGGCACGAATGGCATCGATGCACTCTATCCCGGTATCTGACTGGTAGTGATTGGGATGATTCACCATTTCCTTCTTTTCTGAAAAACGTTCGTGCGCTTGTTTGTTCCACGTTCCTGTCATACATTTGGCGCATCCTATATGCTTTCCATCGGCATCATCAACCAATTCGTAAGGATGTATTATAATGGAACCGCATTTGGGACATTTGATTTCATAACTTGGGTCGGACATTATATTTCACCTTGGATATGCGCTTGAACTCGTAACTGACCTCCACGGTAACTCCGCAGCGAAGGCACGTGTACACCACCGAAACGGTGGTGGGCATTCCGTTATATCCGGAAACGGGTTCTATATTTCCAACAAATTTCTCACTCTTGCACACAGGGCACAATTGCTTGGCCATCTTCGTCGCCTAGTATTTGGATTACAATTTCGTCAGTTTTCGCTTTGATAGACTTGTATGCTCGTCTCTTTCCGGGGATGAGTTTTACTTCAACCAAATCCGCTGCTTCCAGGATGTTTATGTGTTCCGAAATGGTTGACTGTTTCATCCCGAGTTTGGCGGCGATAGTTCCCAAGAAAGCGGGAACATGGCAGCACATTTTGAGTATGTCCACTCTCGTCTTGCACGATAGGGCTTTTCCAATTTTCACTATCTTGTCGTCTCTATTTTCCGTTAGCGTCGCAGACCACCTTCAGGATGTAATCCAGGTGAATAACCTCGCTCCCGCTCCGAATCCGGTCTGCCACAATTGAGAAATACTGGGCTGTCTTTGCTTTCTGTTCAATTGGAAGTACGTCGTACAAGGCATCCACAAACAACTTCCGGGGTACGTACTTTTCTCTCATCGTCTGGTGTACGAACTTTCGCACCTGCTCGAAACTAACCAGCGTCAGAGCATACGCCGAAGCTGCGATTGCCGTCACGTCATCGGAGAAGCACAAATCTTCAAACTTGTATGGAGGTCCAAGCAATAGCGCAGATTCAAGAGCATTTGTCTGGATGCGTCGCAAATCTCCCTTGTAGAACTTGATGAGTTTCTGGATCATTTCTTTGTCGAGTCCTATGCCCTTCTTCTCGCAGATCATGTTCACCCGCTTGAGCACGACATCATCCGGTATCGGGTTGAACTGTTGCCACAAGCACCTCGATTCCAGTGCCGGGTAGAGTTTCTCGCACTCGTTCCCGTCCAGGATGAACTTGCTGGTTTCCTCGTAGTTGCCTATGATTCCCCTCAGCGCTTTCTGGGCATCATTCGTAAGTTGATCCGCTTCATCCAGGACAATAAGTCTGGGCAATCCTGTCAAACTTAGCTTGCTCTGCTCTTTAGCAAACGACTTTATCTTCGTGCGGACGGTATCAATTCCCCTTTCATCCGACGCATTTAGCTCCAGATAATTGCCTTCGAGCTCCCCACTATAGAGGTCGTTGGCAAATGCCCGCGCTGCTGTAGTCTTCCCCGAGCCAAAAGGCCCGTTGAAGATTTGGTCGACAATATCCTTCGTCCGTACCATCGCTTGGAGTTTCCGAATTATAACATCCTGTCCCACGATCTCGTTGAGATGCCGGGGACGGAACTCGTCTACTATCGTCATATTTTTCACCTAAAATGCAAATGGGTCCGCAGCCGATATTTTGGGTAGCTGCTTCACCGGTTTTTCCTTTATCTTTTCCACGCTCGTTTCCTTCTTCTTTTCGTTTTTGGGGGCTTTGGCATAGGGTTTTGGGAAGTCCATCTTATGCATCCGCTCGGGCTTGAGGTTTGCCATCATGCCCAGAATATATTTCTCGCTCGTAAAATGTCTCCAGTTCTCCACGTCCATGAGTGCCCGGAAGTTTTCGGGGGTTGCATTTTCAAAGAGCCAACCGTATATCCACTCGAACTCTTCGGACAACAGGTTATATTCTTGGAAGATTTTTGACTTGACCGGGGACATCAACATCGTGGAGGCAAGCTGCCGAACCCCAATTTCTTTCTCTTTAGAAATTTTGGCATCGTCAATCTCGCTCGCGATGCAGGTTACGAGCTTGCGCATGTCGCCATCGTTTTTCCAGTAGAGTTGGGTAATGAGTTTCTCGCCGTCCTTCTCCGGGTCCAAAAATAAGAACTTGTATTTCTTGTGGAAAAACTCCAGGCACTGGCGGAGGGTGGGACGGCCGAATGGAATTTTGGCCAGTTTCTCGTGCTTCTTGATGGACTCCGGGATGTT
>JBGPSS010000142.1:0-2249 GCA_041490225.1 Hadesarchaea archaeon | reverse complement strand
GTGCAGGAAGTGCGGGTATCGCGGTTTGCGCCCGAAGGCGAAGGAGTCCCGCGGATGAAGGTAGAGGCGCTCTTGAAGAAGGCGATAGCCCGAGATGGGGCCGCGCACCTCACGTTGATCGACCCGGAAAAGCAGGAGCCGAAGGTGGCTGGAGAGATGGCTGCGGATGCCGCCTCGGCTGGTACCGACGGCATAATGGTCGGCGGCTCCACGCGCGCTGGCGGCGAGCTCCTCGACCGAACAGTTTTGGAAATAAAAAAAGCCACGAAACTTCCGGTCATCCTTTTCCCAGCGAGCGAGGCTGGTATCAGCAAGCACGCTGATGCCATTTTCTTCATGAGCATGCTCAACTCCCGCGACCCGTATTTCATTACGGGAGCCCAAAAACTCGGGGCGCCGCTCGTCAGGCGCTTCAAGCTCGAGTCCCTGCCGATGGCCTACCTGTTGGTCGAACCAGGCGGTGCCGCTGGGAAGGTTGGAAAGGCAGAGCTCATCCCTCGCGACAAACCGCAGATCGCTATCGCATATGCATTGGCCGCGCAGCACTTGGGGATGCGCTTCGTCTACCTTGAGGCCGGCTCAGGGGCCGATAAGCCCGTGCCCGCGGAGATGGTGAAGGTCGTGCGGAATGTGATCGGCGTGACGCTCATCGTCGGCGGCGGGATAAGGTCGCCCGATGCTGCGGCCGAGCGAGTCAAAGCTGGCGCAGACATAATAGTGACGGGCACGCTTGTGGAACGTGCTGCCGATAGAGCAAAAAAAATCAAAGAGATTGTTAAGGCGATTAAATCAGCTTGCGGTGCTTCGCGCAGGAAATGCACGCGTAGGCCTTGTAGCCCCCGGTGAAGACGCGCCTGTGGTCGATGCCCTGAATTTTCGGGTCGACTCTGAAACCCCTCGTCACGGCAGTCGCTTTTATCCTGGGCACCTGGCGGCCGCAGTAAACGCACGACACTGGCTGGCTTCTCCCCCCAACCTTGTACAAGCCCCATTTCTTTCCCATCGTTTCAACCACACGTTATTCAGAATTGTGGTCTATAATCGTTTGGGTTTACGGTAGCGTGTAGCCGCCGTCCGACACTATGCACTGTCCTGTTATGAAGCTCGACTTGTCGCTCGCCAAAAAGACCACTAAATTTGCGATGTCTTGGGGCAGGCCCATCCTGCCAACGGGTATCATCTTTATCGTTTGCTCAGTTATTGTTACATCTGGCGCCTTTGTCCCTGGAGTATCTATCGGCCCAGGAGCGATGGCGTTCACGTTTATTTTATGTTGCGCCACTTCGAGCGCGAGCGATTTTGTGAGACCGGCTATCGCCGCCTTGCTTGCCGAGTAGTGCACTAGGCTGGGAAAACCGACAACGGAACCGGCGATCGATGAGAGGTTTATTATCTTCCCGTACTTCTCCTCGATCATCTTCGGCAGCACCGCCTTCACGCAGTAGAAGACTCCTTTCAAATTTATGTTCAAGATCCTGCCCCAATCCTGCTCGGTCATATCCGCGAATGGCTTGAACGGGTAGATCCCGGCGTTGTTCACGAGGATATCGACCCTCCGGAATTTGTTTAGGGCTTCCTTCACCATGCCCTCGACGTCGTTTCTATTCGAGACGTCGCATTTGATGGCCAATGCTTGAGAACCCAGCGCCTCGATCTCTTTTATGACCTCGAATCGCTTGTCCGTGATGTCGGCGACGACAACATTCGCGCCCTCCTTTGCCAGGGCTAATGCGATCCCTCGCCCTATCCCCTGGCCTGCTCCAGTCACGATTGCAACTTTATCCTTCAATTCTGCCATTTCATCACCAAGGAGAGTATTCTTTATGTAAATTTAAACATCTTGCAAATCACTTTTTCTTCTTTCTCCAGAATTCATGGGCTTCCTTTTCCATCTTTTCGAGCCTGATGTAGTAGTCCGGGAATTCGTTGAGGTGTGCCAGGGCTATTTTACCCGTGACCAAGAGGTTGTCGTGCGTCACATTTGTTGCGGGATCCTGTAGACCATGTTCCAGCTCCACTTCCATTACTCTCCTGAATTGGCCCACATCGAACTTGTCCCACTTGATTCCCAACTTCTCGCCGATCTCCCTGGCTTCTTTTTCGGCGACGTGTTTTTTAGCTTCCATTTTCACCACCGCGTCTACTCAATACTGTTGATACGGATTTATAAATTAAAGAGAACAAAAGCCGGCGAATCGGCCGTTGTTTTATTTCTTGTCGTAAAACAAAGCTCAAATTTTTCCTTTTTT
>JBGPSS010000141.1:0-2269 GCA_041490225.1 Hadesarchaea archaeon | reverse complement strand
CACGATGAAATACAAGCTCGTCGCCTTCGACATGGACGGGACGCTCATAGACGATGATAGTTGCTGGGGAGTCATCCACCGCCACTTCGGTACGCACACGCAGGCGACCGCGAACCTTAGGGCTTACGAGCGGAACGAGATTGACTACGTCGAGTTCATGCGCCGCGACATAGCGCTCTGGCAGCCTCGACCGCACATCTCCCAGATAGAAAAGATTTTGGAGGGCCTCCAGCCCACGCCGAGCGCCAAAGATGTAGTTTCGGAGATAAAGAAGCGCGGCTATCAGCTCGCGATGATCACTGGTGGCATCGATATTTTGGCAGAGAGAATTGCCCGCCAGCTCGGAATCCAACGCGTGCTCGCGAATGGACTCGCTGTCGACGAACGAGGTTACCTCACCGGCGAAGGCGTCTTCAGGGTTGAGCCGTGCCTGAAGCACGAGACGCTCGCAAAGTTGGCCGATGAACTCGAAATGACGCTAGATGAATGCGTTGCCGTCGGGGATAGCAAGTACGATTCTAATTTCTTGAAGTATGCTGGGTTGGCCGTGGCGATCGGGAACGACTCCACTCTCACCGAAGTAGCGGACGTCGTGATCCGCGACATAAAACATTTCCCGCAGCTGCTCGATTACCTCTGATTTCACCTATACTTCAAAATCAATACAACCATCGTCAAGCTCAAACTACAGGCCACAACGCTGGATAAGACAAGGGCAACTCCATTAGTCAAAATTCCATAGACTGCCCAGGAAAAGGAGCCCATAAATAATACTGCCCAAAAAGGCAAGGAGATATCCTTGACCTGCTTCGTGATGGCCGTTTTAATTATCTGCGGAAGCATGGCAGCGTTCACCAAACAGGCGGCGATGATTCCGAGCATCTCGATTTCAATCGCGCTCATATAGGACCTACCACTTTTCATAGAAGAATTAGCACGTATCAATAAATAGATGCGACGCTCAATCGATGATGAGCCCCAAAAACTTCTCTAGACCATAGACCCCAACATAAAAAGTTCAGCCGATGGCATGTTCAATCTTGTAGAACGATGCTAAAAAAATAAAAAAAGAAAATGGGTGTTAGAACTACGCCCAGAGGGTCCGGTAATTTTCGGCCGTGTCGTGGTCGGTTACTCTCAAAATCGTTATTTCGCCGCTCAGTATCTTGTTCTCAAGTGCCGAGGCGCCTTCCCATACCCAAGCGGGCTGGGCGTTCCTCATCGCCGCTATAGTTGCCTTGATATTCTCGGATACTCCCAAGTCGTCAAGCATCGCGAGGGTACTTGCGCCAGATGCACCTTCTGCCATCCCAAGTCTCAGATTTCCACCGGTGGTTTCCACCATATCCCTGAATGTGTTCTCGCGAACCAACTGGCAGATGTTCAAGATAGCCTGATCGATCCTCTTCATCGCACTACTTATGACCAAGCCTGGCTTCATCCAATCCTGATCCGCGTCGACTCCCATGATAAATGGCGGTTGCGCTATCGGTATGTTGTGATCATTGTGATACACTTCAACGGCGTCGAATACTCCCAGTCCAGTTTGACCTGCTACTCCCCAACAAACAGCCAAATCGTTGGCGAGTTGGGCTTGTGCAGCTGCCGTTCCGTCTGATGGGGCATCAAAGTTACCAGTGTAATGGTAAATTATCTTTGTCGAAGTCGCTCCTATCCCGGGTGCGGTATTCTCAAACTTGTTCTCATACCAGCTCAAGCCCCAGTAGAGCCCATACCTGAACCCGATCTCGTAGGCGATTACTGGCGGGATCTCCATGCCCAACACTATACCTACCTGAGGCTTTGAATACTGGGCCGCTATCAGTGCCGCGATAACTCCCTCAATGGCGCCACTTTGTTCCTCACGGAAGAGGACGCCAAGCGCACCAGGGGTCCCCATAGGAGTATAGTCTGGGTAACCACTATCTGAATTGAAATCTATGCAGGCAAAGTTCTGCTGGGGGTACTCCTTTGCCACCGTATAGGTGGCTGTTTGCAACAGGTATCCAATTGGTATGATCAAGTCGTAATCTCCCGAACTGGCTAATGCTCTCAAATTTGGAAGATAGTCTTCTGCGGTAGTGCTGATAACTTCGGTGACCTTGTCCACAACTCCCTGCTCTAAGGCCAAGTCACATCCTTTGAATCCCATATCGTTGAAGGACATGTCCCCCCGTCCACCAATATCAGTAACAATGGCGACCCAAATCTCACCAGATTGTTTTCCGGTGGGAGGGCGAGTTACAATATATGCACCGATTCCGGCGAT
>JBGPSS010000140.1:0-2324 GCA_041490225.1 Hadesarchaea archaeon | reverse complement strand
CATGTAACATAGGTCTATCAGCTTTGCATGGAGGTGTGTAGGGCAGCACGAGCCCGGAATCTATCTCTTTGAGGACTGAATCATCTCCGAGCGATTCAGCAAGAGTCACGCCAAGCCAATCTTGGGCTTTCTCAAGGCGTGCTGCATCGATTATTGGAGTCCCTAAGAAAACTCCTTCTTTCTTATCCATGATAGCTTCACCGGCGGCAATTGCCCCGCGAAGCGGCATCCCCATTTTCATCGCCTCGAGAAAGATTTCTATGCAACACATGAGAAAAGGCGAAAAATATTGTGTTTCAAGAGGAACCCAGAAAAGAAGTGTGTCGCTGAAGTATTGGAAGCCAATATCTAGATGAAAAAGCACTGGATTCATTCCGTCGCTGAAAACAGATGCCGCCATTCCTAGGGCTCGCACATCTGTTTTGCTACGAGCAACTTCTACCAGTCGGTCATATTTTGCCTTCATTTGATGAGGCCCGACCTTACGGTACATAGCTTCGAAACCCAGGACGTCAAAAAGGGCAATTATATGAAAGTCGAGGTCTCCAATTTCGTTGACACTAGTACCGACATTTTCCGTGCGTGACTGTGCCTCAACTGCTGAATCTCGTCCATGAAGTAAGTCAAGCAATGGTATATCGCCAACAGCCATGCAATAGATTGAGTCTATCGGCCGTTCAACAACGTCCTTCGCAACTTTGGACCGGGGATCGATGTAGTCCTGACCGCTATATTTCGGCAACATAGTTTCCGACCAAAGTTTGTCCACCAGGAGTTTGAAGGGGCATCGATCATCGGTTTGGCACTCGTCCCACGCCCGTTTGCACCGTGATATGTACTCATTCTCGCTGAGACCGTGTTTTTCTGGCATCCCAGCCTTGAGATAATGAGCGATGGCGATCTCGAATTCGTTTTGTTTCAGCATAATGATTTCCTCCAGCTATGTACCCTACGTCAAGGCAAGAGGCAAAGAGGCTTCCCAAGAAAATTGTCTACAGACTCACTCGGGCATCAATTTATCATCCCGTGCCCCAAAGAATTCGTAAGCTAACCCACTCCCCTCATTGTACCACCGATGAAGTGAAAATCCGACAAATTGACCCGCGCCTCTTCCTGCAGCTCCCTTACACCCCCCTTCCCCATCTCCTTCCTCTTTGCCCATGGTGTTCCGAAACCACGTCCTGAAATCACCCGCCGGCGCCGCTCTCTGTTTTCCCCTCGACGACTTGCCCGGGATGTCCTGAAATTATACCCAGAAATCTATAATCAACCGCCCGGCGCCATCTTTCCCCCTTCTCCGACTTGCCAAAGCTGTTCTGAAACCACGTCTATTAATCGATATTCAGCCGCCAACACCGCTATCCCAGTTCTCTCCTCGACGACCTGCTCGCGGATGTTCTGAAACAAAGTCTATTAATCGCTAATCAGCCCCCATCCGCCGCTCTCCTACCCCGAGACGAGTTGCCAAAGATGTCATAGAACCACGTCTTGAAATCAGCCGCCGGCTCTCTTACCCCGTCCTCTTGGCCCTGAGTGTCCTATCGCCACGTCCAGAAATCTATGTTCGGCCCCCATTTATTGATCATCACGATTTGTTTTTAGCAAATCGATATTTTATTGAGAATCTTCCCTCATCAAATATTTCTTCTTCGATAATTATTCCCTGATCGAGGCCTTTCGATATTAATAGTTTCGAAAAGTCACCAAATCCAATCCTTCTTGCTACACTTTTTATATTTGCTCCTGAAAAAAAGAAAGGAAAAGGTGATGGCATAGCGGCGACTTTTTTTTCTTCTTTCGGTTCCTCCCATTTATCAATTTGATTTTCGAGTTCTTTCTTTGTCCATGATATGGCGATATAAGATTCCCCTAATATATCCATTATGAGTTCATAAAAAGTGGCTTTATCGTCAAGGGTATCATTTACGTCTTCGACTGCTCTTTGAAGATTATCTGCCATATAAGAAAACGCGAAATAATATACGCCACTTAAACCTGCGCAAATGAAAGAGACCATTGTAATAGTCGGATTATTCTGTATAGTCGAGCCTAATAACGGCAATATCTTGCTACTTATTAATGCTATGCCTGTTGAAACAGCACCAAATAAAGCTGCTGTGCCTTTAAATCTCTTATATTTACTCCTATTAATTCGAATTACTCTATCAATGGTTTTTCTTGCTGTTTCTTTACGTTCCTGAAATTTCCGCAGTGCTTCTGTATTTGCTTTAATGATTTCTCCGATATAATTAATTGGAATTATCGCCTTTTTGTTTATATATTCCAAAGCTATATCGCGAGCTGATGATAAATCTGACATTATG
>JBGPSS010000139.1:0-2364 GCA_041490225.1 Hadesarchaea archaeon | reverse complement strand
GGGGTGACGCCGAACTACGGCTTGCACTTGGCTGAGAAACGAAAGCCCACCCTGATAGTGAAAGTCAACGTCGAACTGAAGGACAACTCCGATTTCGGCGCCCTCGGCTACCACGTGGGCAAGATTGTCAAAGATGGGATTCCTTATTTCAAGGGCATCAAAAAGGCCGAGCTCGAGCAGCTGAAGGCGCTGGGGGCGGCGATGGCGGCATCTGGCGCGGTTGCACTTTATCATGTTGAAGGGATAACGCCTGAAGCTCGCCTTATGAGTCCAGACGGACTCGAGGTGATAGAAGTCGGTGAAAAAGAACTGAAGGAGGCCTACGCGAAGTTGAACACGGGCGAATCTCCAGACATCGTCATCCTCGGATGTCCGCACGCATCGCTCAAGGAGATCGCGGAGCTCGCGGGCAAGTTGGAGGGCAAGCGTTTGAAGAAGCCGGTGTGGATTTGCACGGCGAGGGCGACGAAGGAGGCAGCGAGCAGGATGGGCCTAGTGGAAAAGATAGAGGGCGCGGGAGGCAAGGTGGTAGCTGACACATGCACGGTTGTCTCGCCGATAGAGCGCATGGGCTTCAAGTGCACGGCCGTGAACTCTGGAAAAGCCGCTAACTACTTGCCGGGCTTCTGCAAGCAGGCGGTCGTGTTCAACAACGTCGATGAGTTGCTGAGGAAGGTGCTGGCATGAAGGGTCGAATGATCAGTCCTGGGAAGGCGGAAGGCGAGGCGATCGTCTCGAAGGAGCCCATAGGGTTCTATGGCGGGATAGACGCGAAGACCGGCATCGTCATCGAGAAGGGGCACGAGCTCGAGGGCAAGTGCGTGAAGGGAAAAATTTTGGTATTTCCGCAAGGCAAAGGCTCCACTGTCGGCTCTTACGTGATTTATGGGTTGAAGAAGAATGGAGTCGCTCCTGCGGCGATTGTGAACAAGGAGACCGAGACCATCGTAGCGACTGGTGTCATCTTGGCTGGGATTCCCTGCGTGGACAAAATCGATATAGAGAAGATCAAGACAGGGGATAAGTTGATAGTCGACGCTGATCAAGCCAAAGTCGAGTTTGAGTAAAATGACAGGTCCAGCCGAGAGCAAAATTGAGATCGAGGCGAAAGTCTATATTCACAAGCGCGACCCTGCCACGCGGTAAAAAATTCCTCACATCGACATCGAGTCACCAGTGCTCAACGAGATCATCAAGCCGAATGAGGCCACATTCGTCAGCGGCAAGCCCGGCGGCGTCTTCATCGGCCTCAAGCGAGAGATGCTGG
The DNA here is from genome assembly GCA_041490225.1 of Hadesarchaea archaeon. Classification (GTDB taxonomy): domain Archaea; phylum Hadarchaeota; class Hadarchaeia; order Hadarchaeales; family Hadarchaeaceae; genus DYFS01. The sequence goes on along the minus strand of JBGPSS010000139.1, from coordinate 1,097 downwards.
CGCGGCTCGAGAGAGTGCTTGAAAAGCTTGAGAGGTAGTGGAAGAGTTTAATATTGTAGTGCCAAAACTTCATTCGGGCCCGTGGTCCAGTGGTTAAGACGCTACCCTCACACGGTAGTTACCGGGGTTCGAATCCCCGCGGGCCCACCATCAACAGCTAAAGTTCTTCAAGTAGTTTTAGAAATTCCTCTCTAGTAAGTTTGACATCCTTGATTATCTTCCTCAGTAACCCACGTCTAATTTCCTCTCCTCTGTGGACGGGCACAACAGTAGCTCTTCCATCAGAATGTTTTAAAAATACATGACTCCCCTTTTGTCGTGCTGTAACGAATCCTATTTTTTCTAGGGCTTTAATGAGCTTTCTTGAAGCGATCGGCTTGAGCTTCATTAAACAGATACCTCTACCACTTGTACACCAATAAATTCAGTTGTGACGTCAGCCGCGCCCTTTTCAACTTCTAGATACAGCTTAATCGCTTTTTCTATACGCGCCCTTAACTCGTCTAAAGTTTTTGCTTGAGTGTGGCATCCCGGCAGCTCGGGCACAGAAGCCACGTAATAGCCGTCCTCGTCTCTTTCCACAACAATATTGAATTTTTTCATCATCTTCACACCAATGCTAGTTACACCGAGAACTCTTAAATAGATGTCTAAAAAATCGAGTTCGAACCCCAGCGGGCCCACCAGCAACTTCTTTAAACAATGGCATTTGGTGCGGGGATAGAGTAATTCAAGTACTATCTTCGTTTGTGGTGCTTGAAGGTGCTGACGAGAAACATCGCTGAGGCCATGAAAATTCCTGATACAACAATGAAAATCGCTTGCTGCGGTTGTTGGTCGCTGACTGGTGTTTGTGATGATGATGGTTGGTTTTCGGTTGGAGCGACGACCCTTATTTGGCCGTTCACGCTGAATAGTGAAAATCCGCTGGTGGTGGCTTCTAAATAATAATAGAGTGCATCTTCGCCTACGAGTGTGGAGGGCAGGGTCTGCCAAGTTCCGGTGCTGTTTTTCCACGCGACGAGGGTCGACAGTATTATGTCGTTCGCGGCCACCCAGCTCTTGGGGATGTTGAATGTTAAAGTCACATCCCCTAT
>JBGPSS010000138.1:0-2409 GCA_041490225.1 Hadesarchaea archaeon | reverse complement strand
GGTTTATTGATTGTGGTCGGATTTCTTCTTGCGATCTTCGCCCCAATAGTGAGTAGGCTTGTACAGGCCATGATCTCTAGGAAACGAGAATATGCCGCCGACGCTGGTGGCGCCCAGCTGACCCGTTACCCTGAAGGTCTGGCTTCGGCACTCGAGAAAATAAAAAACATCAACCAAGGAAATATGAAGGTGAGCGAGTCCATCTCGCACCTCTTCATTTCCGACCCAAGCCATACCACTCTCGATGAAATCTTTGCCACCCACCCGCCTCTCACTGAACGGATAAAAATTTTGAGAGCTATGTAAACTTACTCAGCATATCCGACGCGTGCTCCTAATTCCTGAAAAGTCGAGATGAAACGCGAATATGAAGTTTGAAGTGCCTCTGCCTTATTTTTTACTACAGTTTTTACTTCGGCGAGCATCCCTGCTGTCACAAGTGCAGCGACTACCGCGTGATCGTTACAGCCATCCACTTCACCACCCTTGATCTTTGCTTGGCCTTCCACGATCAGGCCGTCCTTGCGTTCGGAAAGTTTCACCCCCATTTTCCGTAAGCCGTGCGCTATCGCAGATATCCTGTCAGATTTCATAGCCCTCGCCTCAGAAGCGCCGGAGATTGTCGTCCTTCCCCTGGCCATCGCCGCGAGGACCGCAACTATCGGCAGAAGCTCAGGCGTTAGCGAAAGGTCCAACTTGGTTCCCCTCGGCTGCTGGGGCCCACGCACGAGCACAAATTTATTTGACATCTCAACTTTCACATCCATCTTTTTCAAAATATCTAAGAGGACTGCGCCTCTGTCGCTTGCCAAATCTGTGCCGTTGAACTTGAGCTTTGAATCCGTTAAAACCGCGGCAACGACAAACGGAGCCGCAGCCGCGAGATCTGAGGGAACTTTGAGATTGAACGGACGATACGGCTGGTTCGGTATGCTCAATTTCTTTCCACATGATACTTTTACGTTCGCTGCTTTCATGACATCGAGCGCAAGATTGAGCTGGAGCGAATCGCCACACGACAGGAACTCGATTTTCTTCTTCGCGTATGGGCAGGGAATGAGCAGAGCCGGTATCAAACTGGGATTCACTCCCTTGACAGAAATTCTTCCGCCCCGAACATCCCCACCGAGGACGACTAAAGGTGGGCTATCATCAGGTTTTGTGGAGTACGCATTGAGCCCCATGTTGTTCAACACCTTCAACAGCTGCGGCATTGGGCGAGCCCTCAGCTGAGCGTCCCCCGTTATGACGGAGACGCGCGGAGAAAGCGCAGCTATAGCGGTCATCATCGCTATACCCGTGGCTGAATTTTTGACATCTATGACATTGCCGGTTGGTCTCAATGATTGACCTACCCCCCATATCGACAATTGATCTTGAGTTCGCTTCACAGTGGCGCCCATGTTCTCCACCGCGCGCAGGATGGCCAACGTGTCCTTCGTGCGGAGCGGTTGCTTGAGTGTACTCTTGCCCTCAGCCAATAGGGCCAACGCGGTAGCAAATTGAGTGTAGAGCTTGGACGGTGGGACATCGAGCTCCCCAGAAATTTTTTCACTCTTTTGAATGCCGATGTCCACGACTATCTCCTCGCACGGATAACTTCCAATTTTGCTAGCGCCAATTTGATCATGGCGATGATGTCTATTCTAGATTCCGCCGCAAGCACCTTTGCTAAATTTGCATATGTTTTTTGGTATAGTGGGACAGCAGGATATTTAGCTGCTGGCTTGATTGATATGCCAAATGTGCCTATTGAACGAGCTATTTTTTCAATTTCCATCTTATTCATACCGACGAGAGGCCGCAGCACGAACAATTCCGATGCATCATCGATGACCATCAAATTGGTCAAAGTTTGACCTGCGACCTGTTCCAAGCTTTCACCAGTAGCGATCGCTTCCGCTTTCACCTGCTCGGCGATTATGTTAGCTATCCTGAGCATCGCTCTTTTGCACAGCACGCATGTGAGTTCACGAGGTGCCTTATCTACGAATTCGCGCAAAATCTCACCGAAAGGCACCATTCGTAGCTCCAGCTTAGGATAAAAATCAGCTAACTTTTTGGCTATTGCAACCGCCCGATTTCTCGCGCGCTTGTCCATGTGAGACTCATTATAAAAAAGGATAGGGAACACAATGCAGCCGCGTTTCATCATCAGATATGTTGCTATTGGGCCATCTATCCCATGGGATAGGAGCGTTACGACTTTGCCTTGAGTTCCGACAGGCAACCCTCCAACACCCGCCCTTTTCTCGGCGAATATGTAAGCATCGCTGCCACGAACTTCTACAAAAATTGTGTGATCTGGGCGCGAGAGATTCACCTTGGAGCCGTGCACAGCCTTCAAGATAGCAGATCCGACCACCTCGTTTACTTCCTTGCTGGAAAAATCATGCACGCCAACCCTGC
>JBGPSS010000137.1:0-2411 GCA_041490225.1 Hadesarchaea archaeon | reverse complement strand
TCGTCGAGGGCAACAAGATATCCGATGTCGGCAAAACTTCTGAAATAAAGAAAAAACACAAGATCGACGTGGAAATAAAATGCGAAAACAAACTCGTGCTTCCCGGCTTTGTAGATTGTCATGTCCATCTGGCGCAGGCTTTGATTCGCGGCTGCGCAGATGATCTATCTTTGGTTCCGTGGCTGCGAGAGCGCGTTCTACCTATGCAGGGCGCGTACTCTAAAAAGGAGGGCAAGCTTGGCGCCGAACTCTGTATCTTGGAAATGATAAAATCCGGCACGACAGCTCTCGTGGAGAGCCTCCTTCACTGGCGCTACGGTTTTGATGAGATGGCGCGCGTGGTCGAGACATCTGGCATACGTGCGGCACTTTCAAAGTCGCTCATGAACGTCTGCGGCTACGCAGGTCAAAAAGATGTAATTCCCGAAGGCATGGCTGAGGATGGTGAGACGACGATGAAGCAGACGCTGGATATGATTAAAAAATGGCACGGCAAAGCCGACGATCGCATTCACGTCTGGTTTGGAGCGAGGACGCCTGGTGCATGCACAGCAGAGTTCTACAAGGAAATCGCGGAGCAGGCGCGCAAGCATCGCACGGGCATAACCATCCACCTCGGAGAAGTCAAGCAGGACATCGATTACATGCGGAAGGAGTTCAAGATGACGCCAATGCAGTTCATGGAGCACTGTGGCATAGTCGGAGAGCACGTCATCTACGCTCATGGGGTTTGGATACCTCCGGAAGATTTTGCGATCCTTCGCAGGACTAAAAGTACGGTTTGCCACTGCCCGGCGAGCAATCTTAAACTGGCGTCTGGCTTCGCGAAGGTGCCGGAGATGCTCGCCGCCGGAGTCAACGTCGCGCTCGGTTGCGATGGTGGGCCGAGCAACAACTGTTACGACATGATACGCGAGATGAAACTCGCCGCCGTCGTGCACAAGGGAAGGTTGCTCGATCCGTTGGTGCTGCCGGCTGAGAAAGTGCTTGAGATAGCCACGATAAATGGCGCGCGGGCGACTCTCTGGGGACGAAAGCTTGGCTCGCTTGAGCGCGGAAAGCTCGCCGACATCATCGTCGTGGACCAGCGAAAGCCTCACCTCATGCCGGTGCGCAACCCAATTTCTAACTTGGTTTACGCAGCCAACGGTGCAGACGTCGATACCGTGATCATAGATGGCAAAATAGTCATGCAAAATAGAGAAGTGAAGACCATGGATGAGCAGAAAATCTTGGATATGGTTCAAGAAGAGGGACTCACTCCAGACAAGCGTTTGAACCTCAAAATAAGCTCCAGCTGGCCGGTGGTATAATGTCGTTGGGGAGTTTTTTTGCGCCGAAGAGCGTGGCGGTGATAGGCGCTTCGCGCGAGTCTGGTAAGTTAGGACATGAGGTTTTTCGCAATATAATAGATGCGAGATACAAGGGCGAGCTCTACCCAATCAATCCAAAAGCCGACGAGATATTGGGGCGGAAATGTTATCCATCGATCAAAGATGTGCCGAGTGATGTCGAGCTGGCCGTGGTCATCGTGCCAGCGCGATTTGTGCCACAGGTGATAGCTGATTGTGGGTTGAAAGCGGTTCGTGCTGTGATTGTGATATCCAGCGGATTCAAAGAGACCGGCGAGGTGGGCATGGAGCTCGAGCGTCAGATGCTCGCAGAGGCGCATAAAGCGGGCATCCGCATAATCGGGCCAAACTGTCAGGGGGTAAACAGCACTACAAGCGGGCTATGCGCAAGTTGGCCCCTTGTCACGACGAAGGGTGCGATATCCATCGTCTCTCAGAGCGGCACAGTAGGCGCAGCGCTTGAATGCTGGGCTGCCGATGAAGGCGTTGGCGTTTGCAAATTTGTGGCGCTCGGAAACAAGAGCGATGTGGATGAAATCGAGTTGCTAGAGTACTTGGCTGACGACCCCAGTACAAAAGTGATTGCCCTGTACATAGAAGGCGTGCGCGATGGGAGGAAGTTTATGGAAGTTGCTCGTGATGCGGTGAGGAAGAAGCCTGTGGTCGTACTAAAGGGGGGAAGGACGGTGAAGGGGGCTGAGGCTGTATTGTCGCACACGCGCTCGCTCGCTGGCGTTGACAAGATATTCGACGCCGCATTCAAGCAAGTTGGAATAATCCGCGCTGGGGGGGTGGAGGAGTTATACGATATATGCAAAGGTTTCGCTCGCCTGCCGCCGCCGAAAGGTAAAAATGTGGTTGTCATCACGAGCTCAGGTGGCGCTGGCATCTTGGCGACGGACGCTTCCGAGGAGATGGATTTAGATCTTGTGAATCTTCCTGAGAAAGCGCGCTCGACTCTCAAGGAAAAACTGCCCCCAGAGTGTATACTGCGCAATCCGCTCGACCTTACGGGCAGCGCCACGTCTCAGATGTATGATGAGGTGTTAGCCGCTTTGG
>JBGPSS010000136.1:0-2428 GCA_041490225.1 Hadesarchaea archaeon | reverse complement strand
CGTCACCCCGCAAAGCGCGGCGGCCAGCGCAGAAGGCCCGCCCTCACGATTCGTTCGCGCGCCGAGCACAGAGTTCGCGAACGAAACCGCCGATGATTCTGACCAAGCGATGTGCTCCCCGAACCGCGGCATGTTGCCCACTAGGTAAGGAGTACAAGTGGCAGTCATCGCGATTCCCATTTTTTTGAAAGTGTCCATTATCTGCAGTTGTTTCTCCGCGAAATCTTCCGGAAAACCCAGCTCCTTCCAGTCCCTGAGATCCATGCCGGGCGGGTTCAGCATCGTCGGCACTTTGATCTTTGCCCCCTTGCTCGCTAAATCTTCCAAGAACTCAAGCCCTGGGTCGCCTATCGACTTGTAGGAAACGCCTGCAACCTGAACAGAGCCAACAGGAATCATGCGATCGGCGCCGTAAATCTCGCCGAGCCGCACAAGTAGCCTGAAATTTCGCTCCAAAACCTCGCCGTATTCGCCGGCGAGCATTCGTTCCTGTTCTTTTGTCAGTTGCATGAAATCACAAATAATCTTTTACGTTTAACTTCATCGGGAGCTCCAACTTCTTGAAGTCCTTCAGGTCGCGCCCCCATGGTATCGTCAAATCGAACCCGGCCTTTGCAGTCATCCTAGTTTCGATGTCCGACGATGGGTCAAGCGATGAGCCCTTCTCCTTTTTTACGATCATATTCTTATCGCCCTGAAAGCGCGTGGCCATCGCCCACTCTATCTCATGCGGATTGTGTATGTCGATGTCATCATCAACTACCCATACGTGCTTCAATGATTTGTGCCCTTTGAACGCTGCCTCAATCGCCTTCTTGCCGTCCTCTGATCCTTTTTTCTTTATGCTCACGATTGCGTGCAGCCAAGAGCAGCCACCGGGGGTTATCAACACATCCCTGCACTCGCAGACCTTGCTGACCTCTCTGAAAATCGTTGGCTCTCGCGGCATTCCCATCAGCAGCTTGTGCTCCAATCCGCCTGGGAGCAACGCATGGTAGATTGGGTTCTTCTTCACGAAAATTTTCTTGATCCTCGCCACCCTCTGCGTTCGAACTATATCGAGCGTCTCGGTGAGGTCGAGGAACGGCCCCTCGTCGTGCTCCTCGCCCGTCATCTCCGCAATCATGATTATTTCAGATTCTGGAACCTTGTGCCCCGCCAGCTCTATTAAATTGGTTTCCGCCAGAGCATTTGCGATGCTCATTTCGCTCTTCCCGAGCTCCGCTGAAACAGCAGACACAACCAAGACGGGCATTGAATTTCCTATGCAAATCGCGAACTCCTTGTTTCCCCGCTTCAAGAACTCATCGAAGTGTCTCGGAAGTATCCTCATCACGATTTTGTCCTTGCCCATCACCATCATGCGGTGGAACGAAGCGTTGATGCCAAGCTCCTTGTCACGCGCTATGACGACGCCAGAGGAAATGTATGGGCCGCCATCCATCGGGTAGTGCGTCAGGATCGGGATTTTGGGCAAGTCGACGTCGACCTCTTCGTAACCTTTCGCTCCGACGATTTTTGGCTCCTTGGGATGGTCGATTGCATCAGCGAGCTTGCCGATGATCTCGTTCGGCTTTATCCCTAACCCCATCGCGACAAGCTCGCGCGAGGAGGAGATGTTCGCAACCACCGACATCGAGAAACCCTTGATCTTCTCGAACAAGATCGGCTTGCCATCGAGCATCCTCATTATCGTCGACGCCTCGAATTTGACGTCCACTGGCCTCTTTATTTTTACCAAAAGCCCCTTTTTATCCAACAAATCCACAAATTCTCGCATATTCATACCATCACCCTATCTTTGTTCTCAAGACCTCAAATCCTTCTTTTTCAATCGCCCCCGCGACTTTTTCTTGTAGCTCTCTCCCTGGGGTAAGCGCGACCATGTTTCCGCCGAGGCCTCCTCCAGTCAGCTTCGCCCCAAGAGCTCCCTGCTTCCGCGCGATGCCAACCAAGAAGTCGAGCTTCTTGCACGAGAGCTCTATCTCCTGCAGCTGTTTGTGATTTTCGTCCATATATTTTCCAACTGCTTTCAAATCGTAGCTTTCGAGCGCCTTTCGAGCCTTGTGTGCCAAGTCCTCGGCCTCTTTGAATATTTTGGCATATTTTTCTGGATATTTTTCCTTCCTTTCGCGAACCCCGGCGACCGCCGCCTTCGTGTCAGTGACGACGCCAGTGTTCCCCATCACGATCTCGACCGGTTTTTTTATTTTGATCAGTTCGATTGGTCGCCCTTTCACGAACCAGATCAGCCCGCCGTATGTCGCCGCGGTGTTATCCACCCCAGACGGTGCCCCGTGATACGCGCGCTCGCCCTCGTAGGCGATCTCATTTATCCGCTCGTCAGAAAACATCAAGTTGAATTCTTCCGACAACGCCCTCGCGATTGCCACGCATGATGCTGCGCTCGCGCCAATTCCGCTCGCCG
>JBGPSS010000135.1:0-2428 GCA_041490225.1 Hadesarchaea archaeon | reverse complement strand
TGCCGCTCAAAACGATGTATGTCGACGAGGAGAACAATTGGCACGGCGTCTTCGATGCCGGCGACCTCCAGCCCGGGCAGAGCAAGAGTCTGAATATTGAGCTCGTCTATACCGAAAACATTTACACGCCGAATATCTCGAAAAATGACGTTGGAACCATAGCCGATGTACCGGCTGGGCTTTCTCCCTACCTAGAAGCGCGCGAATATTGGGAGGTAAATAGTCCAAACATTCAGCAGAGAGCTGATCAAATTGTTGGAACCGAGACAAACGCCTACGAGGTTGCAAGGCTGATCGTCGAAGATGTCAGCGATTATGTAACGTATGAAGTTACATCACAAAGAAAGGGCGCCCTTGAAACTCTCTTGAGTGGGCGGGGTGACTGCGATTGTTTCAGCGATTTGGTGATCGCCCTCGGCCGGGCGGTTGGCCTGCCTGCGCGCATGAATCTCGGTTGGGGATATCAGGAAAATCTGGTCGGTCACGCTTGGGTCGAGTTCTACCTGCCGGGGAAAGGCTGGCAGCCAGCGGACCCAACTTGGGCTAAAACTTCCGGCGATTATTTGTTTAAGCTGGATCCAATCCGCATACTTCGATATGTGCGCGGCATAAACTCTTCCGAGTCAGCTTCCAAATACACTTGGTACGATGCTCAACCTAACGTGGAGAGCGAGGATGTGGGTATCGTTTCGCTCACAAAATTTGAGGCTGCGCAGGCCCTCGTCCAAGCTGGGAAAAGCACGATCGACGTGGCGAGCGATCTACTTGCGTCGCATCCAGATGATGCACTTTCTCAAGAGCTAGATTTTGCGCGCGCGAAATTGGAACAAGCACATGCGACCAGCGATGAGAACGCGATTTTGTTGGCCCAAGAAGCCGTCAACCACGCAAACGTTGTAATCGAAGCCCTCGGGGAACCGCCTGAAGCTGGCTTCATTTTTCCAATAAATCCTATCTACTTCGCACTCATCTTGGTAGTCGTCATTCCAATCGTTGGAGTGGCTGCTATTTTGATCCACAGGCGGAGAGCTTGACGCCAAGTGTCCACTCAATTGTCGAACCTTCATTTCCACTGAAAGTTTTTATGTCCACTCTCATCAGGTTAGTTCGGGATTTAAATGTCAGAGGAACCGAAGGCAAAGGAGCCACACGCCCATGATGACGCGTATGTTACCGATTATATCAAGCATCTGGAACAACGCATCCGAAACTTGGAGCACGAGAAGCGCACGTTCGAGGCGAGCTACGCGCGGCTTGAGCACGAATTGCGTGGGCTTCGAGCCGAGTTCGAACACCTGAGGACGCCGCCGTTGGTGTCGGCGACGTTGCTGGACATGCTGCCGGATGGACGCGCCATCGTCAGGAGTTCGACCGGACCGCAGTTCGTCGTGGGCATTTCACAGTCCATCAAACCGGACGACCTCAAGCCCGGTTCAAGGGTCGCGCTCAACCAGCGCACGTTCAGCATAATGGAGGTTCTGCCATCGAAGAAAGATCCGCTCGTTCTCGGAATGGAGATAGAAGAGGCGCCGAACGTGACTTATAAGGAAGTCGGTGGCCTTCAAAACCAGATCGATGAGATACGCGAGACCGTCGAATTGCCCATGCTGAAGCCCGAGCTATTCAAGAAGGTGGGCATCGAGCCTCCGCGTGGGGTGCTCCTGTACGGTGCCCCCGGGACGGGAAAAACATTGCTGGCGCGGGCGGTCGCTCACGAGACGCACGCCACATTCATCCGCGTGATAGGATCTGAGCTCGTGCAGAAGTACATAGGGGAAGGCGCGCGGATGGTCAGGGAGATGTTCGAACTCGCCAAAGAAAAGGCCCCCAGCATTGTCTTCATCGACGAGCTTGACGCGATCGGTGCGAGGCGCATGGACACGTCGACCAGCGGCGACCGCGAGGTCCACAGGACGCTCATGCAGTTGCTGGCGGAAATCGATGGCTTCGACCCGCGCGGCGATGTCAAGATACTCAGCGCGACCAATCGACCTGACATCTTGGATCCAGCGCTGTTGAGGCCTGGGCGCTTCGATAGGTTGATCCAATTCCCGGTGCCGGATGAAAGCGCGAGGGTGACGATATTCAAAATTCACTCAAGGGGCATGAACTTGGCAAAAAATGTTGATCTGGCGGTGTTTGCTAAAAACACAAGCGGGAGCACTGGCGCCGATATCAGATCGATGTGCACTGAGGCAGGGATGTTCGCGATACGCGACGCGAGGGAACAGGTGACGAAGGAGGACTTCGAGAAGGCGATCGCGAAGGTGACGGCCGTGGCAAAGGCGGCGCCCAAGCCAGAGGTAATGTTCGGATAAAACTAGGGTTATAACGTTTTTTTCCAACCGTTTTTAAACTTAGACTATCTTCGTTTGTGGTGTATGAAGTTACTGGCGAGGAACATCGCTAAAATTACAAGGATCCCTAT
>JBGPSS010000134.1:0-2559 GCA_041490225.1 Hadesarchaea archaeon | reverse complement strand
TTTGCCAAGTGGCATTTCGAGCATCGTCCCGGCGGGGGGAACGTTGAATGTCAATGTGCCCTACGTAAGTGGTAGCGCATCCACAATTTTTTCGATGAACATGGGTGGAGGTCAAGCCACGTTAACGCTGCCGATTAGCATGGGGCTGATGAGCGGCTTCGCTTTGGCAATCATCACTGCGGTCTTCAGTATCTTAGCTTGGATTTACCACCCCGGCCCACCGGAAGAGAAAAAGAAGAAATAGACGCCGCGTTTTCCAAAGCTAATAAGTTCTCAAGTAGAAGTTTTAATCGAGAGCATGAAAGCGAGGGCTCACGTTTGGGTGGAAGGCTACGTGCAAGGGGTATTCTTCCGATACGAAGCTAGCAGGATAGCTAAAAGTCTCAACGTGAACGGCTGGATCCGCAACCTGCCCGATTGTCGGGTCGAAGCTGTCTTTGAGGGTGAGAAAGAAAACGTCGAGGAGATGGCAAAGTTCTGCCGCCTCGGGCCACCGGGCGCGCACGTCGATGATGTCGAAGCGAAGTGGGAAACATATCGCGGCGAGTTCTCAAGCTTCGAGATAAGATATTCGTGAAAATAACGATGCGTCCAGTAAGTGGTGGGGTCGCCGAGATTTGAACTCGGGTCTCTGGCTTTTCCGCTGACAAGCCCCGAAGCCAGAAGGATAGACCAGGCTACCCCACGACCCCCCCAACCAATCTGTGGTAGATATGTAAAAAGTTTAATGACGTCGTCGGAAATAGTTGTTATAGATATAACAATTAAGTTATAACATTTTTCAAGCCGACCTCTCGCGCGATTTCGAGGGCTTTCTCGAATTCTTCCTCATCCAACCTACGTGAAATCTCCGGATATTCGTGAGCTTTGGCTTCGGGGCGATACTGATCCATCGGATTTACCCTAACCATGTCGCCCAAATTTTTAGCTATCCACTCCAGTATGGGGCGAGTGCAGCATTCTACGTTCGCGGGCAACACGAGCTGACGGATTATAAGCTCGGCATCTGCAAAAGCAAGCTTGTGGTTGCGCGACACAACCTGCCAATAGTTTGGCACTTTCGAGTACTTGAGCGCGCAGGCATCGTTGCCGTATTTGAAGTCCGTCAGATAGACATCCTGCGTACCCGAAAGTAATTTCATCGCCTCGAGCGACATGTAGAAGTTCGAGTTCCAAACGCTCGGGACGCTTACCTCGCACTCATTTAGCGCGGCAAGGATGTTATGAAAGTTCGGTGTTGGTTCTCCACCCACCCAATTGACGTTTCGCGCGCCCTCCCTCCGAGCGCCTTCGACGAGCTTAGCCAGCGTCTGAGGTGAAACTTCCACGCCAGCTTCAGGAAACTGTGAAATATCCCAATTTTGGCAATACTGGCATTTGAACGTGCAACCGTTGAAGAAAATAGTGTAGCTGGGCATTAGCTCTGGTTCTTCCCCGTAGTGCATAAACTCGGATGCCACCCTAGACCGCTCGCCAACTCCGCAGACGCCACGCTTGCCAGCCGTTCGATCGACGCTGCACCTTCTCTCACAAAAGTGACACGATTTTAGAATCCTCTTGGCGAGCTCCACCTTGAGATCGAGCAGCGAATGTTTTTGTTGTTCGAGATCCTCTAACTTTGCTTTTCCCGTATCGATGTCGGTGAGGAGCTTGCGGAAATCCTTCAAACCCCGTTCGTGGGCACTCCACAGTTCTTCATCGCTGGCTGAAAGTTTGGCCGATATCGGCACGCACTTGCTCACCAAAAATCTAGCTGGAAGTTGCCCTTCCATGACTGCAAAATATCTAGCCAAAGATTTCCTCGCCCGCCCATCCTTAAGCACAGCGATGGAATCGGGCCTTGACATTCGCCACAATCTTGCCACCAAACTATTTTTAATCACCCTGCTAAAGTGGTTGTCGCAGGGAATGTTATGAAAGTCATCGCTGGTTCTGCATCCGAGTTGCTGGCTGGTCGCCTCGCGAAGGTGCTCGGATGCACTCTGATAAAGCCTGAAAGAAAGCGTTTTCCTGATAGCGAGACCTATCTGCGCATTCCGGAGGAGGTCAAGGGGGAACACGTGATAGTCGTGCAATCAACTTCTTCTCCAGCAAACGATAATTTGATAGAACTCTCTTTACTTCTCAGCGCTGCAAAGGACCTCGGAGCTGGACGCGTTACCGCGGTCGTGCCATACTTTGGCTATGCCAGGCAGGACAAGCGCTTCAAACCAGGGGAGGCGATAAGCGTTCGCACGGTGTGTAAAATAATCGAAAGCGCTGGCGCGGATGATATGTTCACGGTGGACATCCACGAGGACGAGATAATAAAAAATTTTGCAATCCCAGCTTACAACCTTTCTGCGATGCCTTTGATTGGTCGTTATCTAGCTAAACTCAACCTACGCGCTCCAGTTGTGCTCGGCGCAGATCAGGGTTCTTGGGGTAGAGCCCGCAGGGCGGCTGCCGAAATTTCAGCTGCATATGATTATCTTGAAAAAACTAGACTTGCCCCGACCGAAGTAGCTACGAAAACCAAGCACCTCAACGTCGCTGCCAGAGATATCGTCATCATGGATG
>JBGPSS010000133.1:0-2571 GCA_041490225.1 Hadesarchaea archaeon | reverse complement strand
GGCCTCTCTGCGAAAGCGGTGATTTCCTCGGCAAAAAAAGGAGGCTGCCACCGATCGAGCAAGGCGACCTGCTCGCAGTCTTCGACATCGGAGCATATGGCCTCGCGATGTCCAGCCAACACACCGCAAAACCACGGCCCGCGATGATCTTGACGAACAACGGAAAAGCCGAAGTGATCAGATTGCGCGAAACGTACGATGACCTGACGCGCCTAGACAAACTCCCGAGCTGGTTGGAATGAGGACGATCGTGGTAAAATTCGGCGGCGCGACGTTGGGCGACGGCGACAGGGTCAGGTGGGCGGCACGCTCGGTTTACAATGAATACAAGAAAGGCACGAGGGTCGCGGTCGTGGTATCCGCGATGGGAAACGTGACGGACGAGCTAGTGGAAGTCGCCAAAATCAGCACGAAAGGCCAGGTCAGTGCGATGGAGATGGACGACATCATGGCCAAAGGCGAGCGGACGAGCGTCAGGGTGTTTGCCGCGGCGCTCAACAGCCTTGGCGCGAAAGCTCAATACATCGATCCGGCATGCAAAGAATGGCCGGTCGTGACCGACTCCGAATTCGGCAAAGCAAAAATCGACCTAGTCCAAACGAGGAGCGGAGTACAAAAATATATCCTGCCCATGCTAAGGAAAGGGACCATCCCAGTCATCTGTGGTTTCCTCGGCAGGGACGCGAAAGGGCGCATAACTACAATCGGTAGAGGCGGGAGCGACATAACCGCTTTCCTCATCGGGACGTGCCTCGATGCTGATGAGGTCATCATAGTCAAAGATGTAGATGGAGTGATGAGCGCTGACCCAAGCAAAGTGAAAAACTCTCACCTCCTCGAAAAAATCACGGTGGGGGAGATGCGCGACCTCGCAAGATACGGCGCGCAAGTCCTACACCCACGCGCGCTCGACTACAAAAATCCAAAAATAAGTGCAAAAATCATCCACTTCAAATACGGTAATTTATCCGCTCGCGGTACAACAATAATCGGTCCAAGAGGTGAAAAAATGGGCGTTAGGGCGTATGAGAAACCGTTGGCGATGCTGACGATAGTCGGCGAGAAAATGCAAGAAATGCCAAGTGTGCTCGCAAAAACATCTGGACCGCTGAGCGAGGCGGGCATAAATATCTACGGAGTTTCGATAGGTCCAAGATCGTTCTCGCTCTACGTAGCAGACGAAGATTCAAGACGAGCCATCGGGATACTGCACGAGGCTGTGGCAAAAAATAAAATCATGAAATCTGTGACGAGCGAAGGCGACATCGCCATGATAATCGCGGAGAGCGAGAAATTCATCGAGACATCAGGCATAATCACTAAACTCACGGAGCCGCTCTCGAAACACAGGATAAACATCATCGAGATCTTCTCTAGCAGGGCTTCGATAACTTTCTTCGTGAACTGGAAGGACCGCAGCCAGGCGCTGAGGCTCCTGCAGCAAACGATGAAGGAGGTCGGAGCTTGATCAAATTTAGAGGCGCATACACGGCGATGGTGACACCGCTCGACGCGAAAGGCGGACTCGACGAGGACGGGCTGAGGAAAAACGTCGAGTTCCAGATCAAACAAGGCATCCACGGCTTGGTGCCAGTTGGTACCACCGGCGAGTGCGCGACACTGGACTACGACGAGCACAAACGCGCCATCGAGGTGACGGTCGAAGCGGCAAAAGGTAGGGTGCCAGTCATGGCTGGCACCGGAAGCAACAGCACACACGAGGCAATCATGCTCACCCGTTACGCGAAAGAAGTTGGAGCCGACGCCGCGCTGTCGGTGGTGCCGTACTACAACAAACCCACGCAGCGCGGGCTCTATGAGCACTTCAAAAAAGTGGCCGAAACCGTAGACATCCCACAGTTCATCTACAACATTCCCTCGCGCACGGGAGTAAACATAGAACCTGAGACGGTGGCGAAACTCTCGAAAGTGAAAAACATCTCCGGTATAAAAGAGGCGAGCGACATCGAGCAGGTGATGCACATAATTCACCTGACGGGCAGGGACTTCGCTGTCTTCGCAGGCGACGATATAATGACGTTCCCGATACTGGCGCTGGGGGGCGTCGGCGTGATATCTGTGGCCTCGAATATAGTGCCGGACAAAATAGCGAGGATTGTCAACGCTTTCTTTAAGGGCGACATGGAAAAATCGCGGGAGATGCACCACGAGCTGCTCCCTCTCTTCAAAGCGTTGTTCATAGAGACAAATCCGGCACCGGTCAAAGCAGCGATGGAAATGATGGGGATGGCCGCCGGCCCGCTGAGGTTGCCGCTAGTCGAAATTCTCCCAGAGAACAAAGAGAAACTGCGCAAAGTGTTGGTCGAGCTCAAGCTGGTGCGGAGATGATTCGCGTCGCGGTCTGCGGCGCCTGCGGGCGGATGGGCAGGCTGATAATCAAGCAAATTTCGAACCAATCCGACATGAAGTTAGTCGCGGCCATCGACGTTGCCGGCACGCCAGATGAGGGGAAAGATGCGGGAGAACTTGCCAGCGTTGGCAGGCTCGAGGTAAAAATAGTCGGTGCGGATAAGCTAGCCGAGGTACTGAAGAGATCAAAGCCAGATGTGC
>JBGPSS010000132.1:0-2597 GCA_041490225.1 Hadesarchaea archaeon | reverse complement strand
AGATGGGGAAATCGTTTTCGCGGGAACAGGCCTGCCGATGCTCGGGGCCATGCTCGCCCAACACACCAACGCTCCAAACTGCATCATCGTCTTCGAGGCTGGTGCGGTCGACTGCAAGCTTGCCCACCTGCCGATGTCCGTGGGGGACCCGCGCACGATGAGGTTGGCCTCCACAGCGACCGGCCTCTTCGACGTCTTCTCCACCGTCCTACAGCGTGGATTCATAGATGTCGGGTTCCTCAGCGGGGCTCAGATCGACGCGTACGGGAACATAAACGCGACTTGCATAGGCAACTACCATCATCCAAAAGTCCGCTTTCCCGGCAGCGGGGGTTCCGGGGACATCGCCTGCCTGTCGAAACGGACGATAATCATCGCCGTCCATGAGAAGCGGAGGTTCCCAGAGCGCGTCGACTACATCACGAGCCCCGGATGGATCGATGGACCACAGGGAAGGAAAAGAGCTGGGCTCCCTTGGGGCGGCCCCTCTGCGGTCATCACCACCCTTGGAGTGCTCCAGTTCGACGAGCGGGCGAAGCGGGCCTACCTCGCATCCTACCACCCGGGGGTGACGCCCAAGCAGGTCCAAGAGAACACTGGCTTCAAGCTCGATGTTTCACGCGCTACGGAAACCGAGCCGCCGACCGCGGCCGAGATAAAAATTCTCCGCGAGAAAGTCGACCCCGAATGTATCTTCCTGAAGAAAGCTGAGGAATAACTTCAAAGAACGTTGGGGGCAAAAGCTATGAGCGATCGATTGACCATGCAGCTGAAATCACTAGCCAAATCCGAAGGAGTAAATTTGGTCGGAATAGCGCCTGTACAAAGATTTGAAAAAGTTCCGAAGGGACACGCACCAAAAGATATCTTGCCATCAGCAAAATTTACGATAACACTGGGGACACATCTCCTCGACAACATCGTCGAAACGCTCCCAAGTCGAGAATATACCGCCCACACTCGTTTCATAAATTCGGAATTAAATCGAATTGCTCGTCGTATAGCCGAATTTTTGGAGGGAAAAGGATACGCCGCAATACCTATTCCTGCATCTCGTCGATCGGACAAGTCCAAGTTCATGGGAGATCTATCCCACAGACACGCGGCAGTTTTCGCTGGATTGGGAGAGATAGGACGGAATAATTTGTTGATAACGCCACAATACGGCCCAAGAGTACGTTTAGTTACAGTGGTCACGAACGCTCCACTAAAATCAAACCAATTATTGAAAATCGATTTGTGCAAAGGTTGCGATATCTGTATAAAAGCGTGCCCAGCTGGGGCTCTTAAAAACGGAAAAACCGACAAAGAAAAATGTGATGAATATTCAAAAAAAATCTACACAATTGATCCAGAATCAAGATACTGCGGCATGTGTATCAAAATGTGCCCAATTGGCAAAAAATCTTGAGCACTCTTTCACAATAATGTGAATCCAGCTCGCAGCCCCAATAGGATACCCACCGTCATATCCGCGCCTGATGTTTCACCGATCTTCAAAACTCTTTGCGCACTAACTCGAACATCTTCGGGCTCGCCCACGAATATTCCATTGAGCAAAATTTCTACGACCTCATTCGTCTCGCCTCTGGCTGCGTGCCTCAGTAGTTGTTGGCTGAGCAACGTAGTCTTGTCCGCGCAACTGACGACGGCCTCGTTGATTTTTTTCACTCGCTCGATGTCTCCACCCAACGAGTTCGCAGACCACCAAAGTGCAACCATCAAACCCACCAGCGCATCGTCTCCGGATGGTGATAGTCCTGGACCAAGTCCGACGAGATTTCTTGAGATTTTTTTAATTTCGTCGATGCCCCCCGACCTGACCGCCTCGAACAAGCTGGCAAGGTACGGCAACGTTGCTTCAGCAACTTCGCTAAGATCAGATGCGGACGGTCTTTTTCCTGCAGCTATTTCATCGATGTGTGACAACAGTTGCCCCAATCCTTCACGTCGACCATTGCTCGCGACAAATTTTTCCAAAATTTTCAAATTTTTCTTAACATGTTCAAAATTCGGGTGACCATCTACGCGATTTCTTGGCCGCCAAATCGTCGCATCTTTTAACGAAATTTCAAGCACTTCATCTATCAACAAACGATCGTCAACTTTGACCTGCATGCCTTTATCGATACCAAGCGAAGACATGCTCTCGTTTGGCTGGATATCTGTGACTAAATTGATCGGACTTCGCGTGATGTCGCTTCTAGCTATGCCAACGAGCTCGTCGCCGAACAAAATGTTGAAGGTTCGCTCGAAGACGCTATGAACCTCGCCATCGCCATTTTTCAACGCATCAAACGCCGCATTACCGATGGATGTGGCCTTCGCAGATCTTCTCAAGGGGTTCCCATACACCTAATTCGACGAAAGTTAAATTCTTTCGCCCACTAGTTTGCCAGCCTTTATCCTGTCCCACTGTTGCTTCGTCATCACTTGCAACTGCGCACCGAAGTGGCTGCGCTGCTGCGGGAACGGTTGAACCGAAAACCCGTACGTGACGAAAAGTTTTCGCGACCCGATTGCACTCTCGGCACTCGCTTCGACCCTGTCGACGCCCAGCACGTCAAAGTAGTGCTCAAGCTTGCAGGGCCAGAGGT
>JBGPSS010000131.1:0-2628 GCA_041490225.1 Hadesarchaea archaeon | reverse complement strand
CAAATACGATCACGATGGCGCTGATCAATGCTAAGAGTAGATAGCTACCTGCCACTGGCATGCCGAACACGAGGATTCCGATTCCGAAGAACACCATCGTCTGCATACATCCGATGACAAATCCACTCAGGAGCTCCCCGCCCAGAAAACTCAGCTTGCTGATCGGCGTGAGGAGGTTGCGTTTGAACGTGCCAGTTTTTCGCTCTAGGACGATCCTGGTCGATGCGCCTATGCCACCTACCATCAATATCATCATTATCCCCATCCCAGGGACGTACTGTTGGGCGGCATTCCATTCCTTGTACCCGCCCCGGACGCTCTCTGTTGTGATCGGCGCCCCCATCCCGAAAAATTGTTGGGCGACGCCTTCGACTATTTGCACGGCAGTGGTCGCCAATTCCCCGCGGGTTTCATCGTAGACGAATCGTGCATTTTCGGCGCCAGCGCTAAATCCGCTTGGGACGATCAGCACGCCCACATCTTTGCCATCGAGTACCCTAGCCTCGGCATCCGCGACGTTTTCGAGCTTCTCGACGTTAAAGACGTTTTCCATTATAAAAATGTAGGTGTTGGCCAGCTGGCCGTTGTCCTGCTGAACCGCGAGTATATTTATCCGAACGCTACCTCGACCACTGAACGCCAAGCTGAAAACCATGATGAGCAACAGCGGAAACGCGAACGTCCAGAACAGACCCATCCGATCCCTGAAGAAGAGGCGCAAATTTTTGTCTGCGATTGTCAATGACTTCATCCTAATCCCTCAGAGTTTTGCCTGTCAATTTTATGAACACATCCTCGAGCGTCGGTTTAGCGATGTGTAGCGAGTCTATCGGAACGCCGACATCGGTCACCGCCCTGACGACTTGGCTGAGCACGCTGTCGGCGGATGGCGTGAGCAATCTCAAACCTTCCTGTGAGCGGGACACTTTTTTGACGCCACGAAGCTTTTTCAGCTCGACCATCAGCTTGCGCGGTACTTTCGCGGCCTTGAGCTCGATAGTTTCGAGCTTGCCCATGGAATGCTTGAGCGCATCCGGCTTGTCGAGGGCAATGATCTTGCCATCATCCATAACGGCGACTCGGTCGCAGAGATAATCTGCTTCGTCCATGTAATGCGTAGTTAACAAAATCGTAACTCCCTTTGCTTGGAACTGCTTGATGATTTCCCAAACAGCTAATCTCGCTTGAGGATCAAATCCAGTCGTCGGCTCGTCTAGAAAGAGCAGTTTCGGCATGTGGACAAGTCCAACGGCCAGGTTGAGGCGGCGTTTCATTCCTCCAGAAAAGGTCTTGACGCGGTCATTTGTTCTGTCTTTGAGCTGCACTATCTTGAGTAGCTCATCGATCCACTTTCGAAGTTTTTTACCTTCTACACCCTGAAGCTTCCCGAAGTATGCCAGGTTCTCCGCGGCGGTCAGATCTTCATATACCCCAGCCTCTTGAGTCACGACTCCGATTATCTGACGGACCTCATTGGGCTGTTTCTTTATGTCGTATCCGCCGACGATCGCTGTGCCTTCGGTTGGGGGCAGAATTGTTGAGAGCATGGCCACCGTCGTGCTCTTGCCGGCTCCATTTGGGCCAAGTAGGCCGAAGAGCTCACCCTCCTCGATGGCCAAGTTCATGTTGTTGACGGCTTTTCTGCCGTTGAACACTTTCGATAGATTTTTGGTTTCAACTATGGGCATAACAATCTACTTGCTGATTTACTTCATGGTAATGTATAAAACTATTACCACGCCCAAGCCTTCGCTGAGCAGGTGAACCGTGTGGCATATAAACCCCCTCGTCCAGTTAAAATAGGGATACTGAAAGGCTTCAAAGAAAGCCGTTTAAGAGGGGCAGTTGAACTGTTTCTTTTGAGATGTATCCTAAAAATAGGAGTGTATAAAAATGGAACGAAGAAGTTTCGGCCGCAGGGAAGGCTTCCAGCGCGAAATGCACAAGGCGACCTGCTCCGACTGTGGAGCGGAGACGGAAGTCCCCTTCAAGCCGACAGACGGAAGACCTGTATATTGCAGGGAATGCTTCCAGAAGCGCAGACCCGCGAGACCCCGATTCTAAGGGCTTTTAATTAGGCCTAATTCTGGGATGTTCGCTCGGGTTAGCGGTAGCTTTCTTGCGGCTTCAGAAAAAATTTAAGTGTAGTAGTTAATTCATAGCGGGGGCCCGTAGCTCAGCTTGGCTGGAGCGCTCGGCTGATAACCGGGAGGTCAAGGGTTCAAATCCCTTCGGGCCCACCTTACTAGCGGCGAATTTCTAGGAGTTCAATGAAAGGTAGGTCTCATTTTCCACAATTATTGTGCAGACAGTCCATTTTTTGCGCAAAAATACAATTATTGTGCAAAGCCGGTCGCTCACATACCTAGAAATTTTCGAGTTCGATCAAGATGAGAAAGATTTCAAGGAACTGAAATAGGTTAAAAAAATATTAATGGGTGATATTTTGAGGGACGGGCGAAGGACTGGGAAGTATTAATCCCTATAATTTAACCTACTTATGGGTGGAAGCGGGGAGGAAAACACTATGGCAAGAATAATGGTAGAGTGCCGTGATTGCAAGTGGCACGGTCGGATGTCAGCTCACATGATAAGTGTTACGCCTTGCCCCAAGTGCGGGCATCCCCT
>JBGPSS010000130.1:0-2661 GCA_041490225.1 Hadesarchaea archaeon | reverse complement strand
GGTAGGGGCGGCATCGATAGTAATTGGACTCAAACGTCTCTCCATTTCATCATTTGGACCATCTATCGAAGCTATAAATCCGATTCGCAAGCCCATCGCGATCGCTCTCATCATTTGTCTGGTCGCCACTCCGTATATCGGAAATGCGCGCGCCCAGGCCGAGAATACCGGTCCGCCGATAGGTGATACCTTACAGGAGGGGATAATGGATGCGGCATGCTGGGCTAAAGAAAATACGCCCGATAACTCAATATTCGCAATCCAGTGGTCATACGGGCACCTCTTCACCGCCACAGCTAGGAGATCTTCGGTGGTGGACGGCACCGAGACCATCGGGTTCGAAGGAGAGTGGGAAAACACCGCGACCATCCGCCCACCTGACTACATCTACCGCGTGGTAGATCATGAAGCCCAAGAGATTGGTGGCAGACGGCCCGACGTTCAGCGGCTTGTTTCGGATGTGGGCGAAGACGAGTTTCGACAGATTATCAACGCGTATCGAGACAACTACAACTGCAAGATTGATTATGTAATCTTTGACGCGAGTGGATACTCTTACGGGAGGGATTGGCTGGATTGGGCGCCAGCAAACATGTTGCTGAGCGCAGTACGCAGAGCAACACTCAGTAGATGGAGTAGCGAAGCCCAAAGCTACGTTTTCAATTTCGGCGAAAATCGGGAAAACGTCGTGCTCGACATACAGACTATGCAGGTTTATCTCAGAACCGGCGATCTGTCCGAGACCCTAGACGGTTACGCAGTTTTTACTTTAAACGCAGAGGGAACAGGGATATCTAATTTTGGCGGGTTTAATTCACCATCATCGACTCCCGATCTCCCCGAGTCATTGTTGATATTTCTTGATGAAAACAGCCAGATAGCGGGCGCTTGGCTCGTTGAGTCTGTTTCAGCCGAAATATCTGCGCTCCCCACCCCGATGAGCGTACGTATTTTTGAGGGGGATGTAGGGGACATCAGTTACATACAAATTGTATACACAAGTTCAAATGGTTGGATCAAGGTGGTTCGAATCAATTACGTGCCGTCATTAACATTGCCTGTTAATCGTGCGTGGATAAGCGATAACATTCCAACTTTCAATTGGTCCTCTGCAATAGGCGCGGAGAAGTATGAGCTTTGGCTCGACAACAATCTAGACTTCTCTTCTCCAGAGATACTCGAAAACATCGCAGGCAACACGCACACTCCGACCTCGGCTCTCTTCGACAGCACATACTATTGGAAGGTCAGGGCACTTGGCGCCGATAACAGGGAGCTCGGATGGACATCGACGTGGACATTTACGATAGATACGGTGCAGCCCGCCGCTCCAATGTTAGCATCCCCAGTGGATAATTTGACTGACAATATTGTGACTAAAACTTTCACATGGACTCGGCCAGAACCTAATGCAATCTACCGCCTGCAGATATGCACCGCTCCTTCATTTGACCCGCCGTACGTACATGACAATAGTTCGATTGTGGAGAACTCGTACTCGTTCACATTCACAGCTGGCGGCGCATACTACTGGCGGGTCAGCGCTATGGATGCGGCTGGCAACTGGGGCGCTCGGTCGGAGAACTTCAAGCTCACCCTCACCGTACCACCGGGGGCACCACAGCTATACACGCCGGAGAATGAAGCGCGCCTGAGTGAAAATACTCTAATTTTGGAATGGGCGGCTGGATTCCACGCTGATAATCATCGCTTGCTGGTCGACAACGATCCGGACTTCTCATCGCCCGAAGTGGACAACCTCTTCGGACTTATGGAGGCATGGACGGTAGGCCCACTAGCGGATGATAATTATTATTGGAAGGTGATCGGGATCAATGCTTTGGGAGAAAATTCGTCGCCGGTGTGGGCATTCACCGTTGACACGACGCCACCGAGTGCGCCCGCGCTCGTCTCGCCAACGAACGGGCTGCATGTGGAAAGCACGCCCGTCTTCGATTGGTCCGACGTCGCTGATGCAAAAAGCTATGAAATATTGGTGGACAACGACGCGGACTTTTCATCCCCAGAGATTCCAGTGAGCGATGTTTCTCTCAGCACATACACTCCTACAATAACTCTAGGAAACGGAACCTACAGTTGGAAGGTCCGGGCATACGACAACGTGGGCAACGCTGGGTCGTTCTCTTCGACTTGGACATTCATCGTGGAAAACGTGGCGGGATGACAAAATGCAGAGACCACGGGGAACGCGCGACTTGGTTGGAGAAGAACTGGTGGGCATACGCCGCGTCACGCGAGTAATGAGTGACATGTTCAAGCGCTACGGCTACGTCGAAGTCGAAACGCCGATTTTCGAGCATCTAGAGCTGTTCGAGAAAAAAAGCGGGGCGAACGTTGTAAATCAGCTCTACGCTTTCCAGGACAAGTCAGAACGTTGGCTTGCGTTGCGACCGGAGCTGACCGCGCCAGTTGTGCGTCTATACATCGAGCAGCTCAAGGCCGAGCCGAAGCCGCTGAAGCTCTTCTACTTCGGCAACTGCTTCCGCTACGAGGAGCCGCAGGCGAAGAGATGGCGACAGTTCCTGCAGGCCGGATTGGAACTGATAGGCTCAGCAAAACCTGAGGCGGACGCCGAGGTCATCGCCCTGGCATATCATGCAATTCGCGAGCTCGGGCTCAAAAACTTCGAGCTAAGGATTG
>JBGPSS010000129.1:0-2685 GCA_041490225.1 Hadesarchaea archaeon | reverse complement strand
CGTGAACTTCCATTTAATCGACCCACGCGATATATTTGACGAGCGCATGCAAGAGTACAACAGGTGCTTCAAGGATCTCTGTCGGAAGTTTGACGAAATCAAAGGATTCGTCGCAACGGCGCAGGGCAAAATGGAATTGCTAGTCATCCGCCCGCCTGTCAGCGGTAATGGAATAGACGGCGAGGCGACGGCCGATAAGCCCGCCGGCCAGCCCGTGGAAGCTCCTAGCAAGGCTAGCCCCTAAATGTCCCGGAAATAATTACCAAGCAATTAGGTCGGACACAAGTAAAATATTTAGGGACTATTAGGTTCTGCAATTAGTACCTTTTAGGTATTAAACATAATCCTTAAATCTTCTCGCTTCCTTGTCATGCTCGTGAGCGATGAAATCTACTGCAAGCGTGGGGTTATTTATTCGGTATCTCTAAAAACAAAACTAGCACGAGAAGAAATTGATGTCTGGCATTGTCATAATTGTGGGACAAGTGCCAATCTACAAGTACATCACTGGACTTATACCAGAAATCCAGTACTATCTATCTATTGCAAATCCTGTCACAACAAAGCAGACGGTTTAAGAAGGTGGAGCAAAAGCCTTGACATCGAAATAACAGCACCACCAAACTTCGACGCCCTGCGTCTCGCGTGCAAGGCTAAGGCGAAATTAAGACGATCAAGACCCGAGTTTGCTCGCTCGGCAATTACATACGCGAGCAAGTCAGAAATGCGTGAATTTTTTAATCTAGGAAAGAAAAAAAAATAGATGTGGAACCATGGTAATCAAAAAAGGAGTAGTAATCCGGATAGGCAAGAAATTGTCTGGCAAAGGAAGCCACCCTTCCGACTTCCAATTTATCACATGCTGCGAGGTGGGGACCGGAGAGATATTCGAGTTCGCCATCGGGATGACGCATCCCGACCGCAGCCGGGTGCATTATTTCGTGATCGTGGAAGTGGAAGCGGAGAAGAGCAGCACAAAAATGCTGACCGAGTACGACATTCCCCTGCTCGACGAGTGCAAGGGAGCAGCGATCAAAGGATCTAAGCTTCTACTCGAGGGCCGGAAGTCCGTCAAGATGGTCGGCCGCAAGAAAGAAGAAAGGGAAATCCGCATCGACTTGCGGAACGTGACATTCTACCGGGACCATGTGACCGACTCCACAAGTGGTTTGGTTCTGGAGAATAAGGTCATAGGTCTGCAGGATGAGAATCCCTATGCTGAGAAGCTCAACGACCTGGATATCGAGGGTGCAATCATCGTCAAATCCACGTTCGAGCTCTTCAAGGGAAAAGTGGGCAACGAATGGAAGAATGTCTGGAAGCTCAAAGAAGAATGCGACGTGAAGGTAGAAAGTGCTGACTTGCAGCGGTTCCAGGCAGTCCTCGAGAGACTCAGCAAAGACGACAAGTGGTTGAAATTCGTGGCCGACGTTCGTGCAAAGATGAAGCAAAATGTCTTCATGTGCCGGGACGATTTGCTCGAGATGGCCAAAAATCTCGGCATAGACATGAGCGCGGAAGATGCAGACACGATGCTCGAGCACGAGAGCTCGAAGAAAGAGTACGACCAGCGATTTACCGAGGCGCTCAAGCAAATTAGCCGTGGCAAGATTTACTACAGCATGGCTGGTTTCATGTTTGAAATTGGACAGAATTGGGTGTGGGAAGAACCCGCTCCAAACAAAGCAACCTATATCTTCCGGAAGCTCGCCGACCTCCCAATCCAGCAGCTCGTCAGGCGTTTAGAAACTATCAAACGCTCGGAGCTCAGGGAAAAGCCCGTGTTCCAGGCGGAGATCGGCTTCGTGAGGTCAATCAACCACCCGCCGCTGGAAGAAGGTGACGACGGCAGAGCCCGGTGGATCGCGAAGATTTTCGAGGACTAGCCGACGTAAATCTTATATAGCGCGCACGCTAGTAGTAACGTGAGGTGTCATGAATAATGCCCCGACGCGACTGGTTCAGCCTCGAATCTGAACCTGCTGAAAAACTCCTGTACGAACTTGCAGAAAAGAGTATAGACCCCTCGGCCCTCGTGGACATGAAGTCCAAAAAGGCCGTCGCAGATGCAACAAATTCATCCATCGATGCTGCGTTGAAAGCACTTTCCGCGCAGAAAGACGTTATGGGTGAGGAAGCATACAATACGGCCAAAGGCCGCATAGAAAAGCTCCGCAAGAAAGACCCCAAGCCAAACATCGGCAAGGTTGAAATAATCCGCTGGCTCATCCAGCTTGCAGCTAAGACCGACAAGCGGCTCGCGGCTGTCGTGAAAGCGCTTGGCGAGAAGTCCGTGGCTCCGGCCAAAGTCGAAGCTCCGGTAGCCTAATTTTTTTCCTTTTGTCCTTTTTCATATTTATAATGCCTTGGCTCGGCGCTCAACCTGACTAAAGTACCTCTGCACGGGAGAAACGGTCGGGTTAGGGTGGTTCGATTCCACCCCAAGGCTTCGCAACACCAAACGCAATGAGCGGGAGCTCCAGAGAGCTTTGCGGCTAAAGGGAACCTGGTTGCGCAACCTCTCCCTAGCCGCACAGTCTCGGGGAGACCGGGTGCGCACCTGGACTCCTCGGGATGTGAGCTGAGCAATCAGCTACGGGGTGCAACTCCCTGCCTGCCACCTTAGACTCCAATCGCCGCGGTCGCAGCCCATGCACTCCTAGGACCTTGGGAAGACGATTCTGG
>JBGPSS010000128.1:0-2754 GCA_041490225.1 Hadesarchaea archaeon | reverse complement strand
TTTGCCACGCCTGCGAATGTGGTCATGCGGTCGACGTCGCGGCCGTAGAATGTCGCCACGACGAGCTTTTTTGTTTCTGAGACAATTTTGTCGCTCGCCCTCCTGACGTCGTCCTCCCCGCCGACATACGTCCTGTCTTCCTTCGGAACCACCCGGGTGCCCTCACAGACCATGGCGATCGGTTTCTCCTTGGCCGCTCTCTCCACGAACTCCTCCGTCAGCTTGGCGCGTGGCCCGTGCTTCCTGAAGTCGCCGGTGTAGACGATCGTCCCCTCGGATGTGTGGATTATGAAGCCGCACGCCCCGGGGATCGAGTGGTCGACGCCGACGGGCACGACCTCCAGCGAACCGACCTTGATCTTCTTCCCGGGCTCGAACGGGCGGTACTCGCGCTCCCCGAAATCGACCGAGCCGCTCTCCTCCCAGGCCTCGACGATAGCGCGCCCGACCTTGCTGATGTGGACCGGGATCGACTCGTCCACGAACTCCAGGTGAGCGATGTGATCGAAGTGTGGGTGGGAGATGAAGACCGCGTCGAACTCCGGCTTGCGGTGCTTGAGGTCGGTGAACTTCAGGGCGTCCTCGGAGTAGAGCCCCTTGATCCTCGGGAGGAGGTCGAACTCGAAGTAGTCGCGGACGCCGAGCACGCCGCGCGCCTTCAGGTAATCGATGAAGTAGTCTTCGCCGCAGGTGAAGCCCTGGCCGAAGTCGAACCATACCCTTGTGTCGCGGTCCTCGAGCAAAATCTTGTTGCCGCCGATCTCGTTCACGCCGCCGTAGAAGGTGAGGGTTGTCATTTTTATCGCTTCATACGTGTTTTAGAGCTATTAATTTTGGCTCTAGTTTTCCCAAATTACGGATTTCAATAATTTTTGGAGTAAAGCCCTCATCACGAGTTTTACGATATGCGCTCTTGGTGAAATTTAACCCACATATCTCTCCAGAAAGTTCAGGATCGAGTTCTCGTTCCTTCTTTAAATATTTTTTAACCTTCGGAATGTAGCTCTTGAGCTGGGATATTGCATCATCTTTCACGTGTTTTTTAACTTCTATCACCGTACTTCTTTTTTCATCATTGGAAAGTACAACTATATCACAACGCCCTCTTTTAAAAGATAATTCAGGGAGAATTGTGTGCCCTTCTTCTATGAGACGGGCCAAAATCAACCTATGTAACGCTTTTTCATCCAATAATTCTTCTATCAAAGATTTTCTGGCATTTTCCCGTGTCACTTCTATTTTTGACCTTAGTTTATTCAGATCCATTTGAGCGATGGCTCCATTTCGTAACCTTTTTTTTAAAGATTTAAATCCCCTCAAATTTTGGAATTCGCTCAATTCTAGAGGATATTTTAACCTCCAGAATTTTTCAATTAAAAGCCAATGCATGTCGTATCCTTTTAAATAAATTTTTCTAAATGGGGGGACGTATTTTTTCAAATTTCGTTCAACACTCTTTTGCAAACTCCTCAAATTTCCGCTCCACTCAAAAGCCCAAAGTACGAGCTTGTCGTCGAGAGTGTAAAAGAAACCTAGTTTATTTAGTTGTTGTTCATTTAGTTCATTTTTTCCTGACGGTATAATTTTTGCAAACCAATATGTTTTGCCCTTCATTGAACAGTGAAGAGCACTGGCAGCTACACTTCCTGCTGCCCATCCTCCGCTATACCACGTTCTAGGTTTAGCGGGCAGTATTAGGACATTATGAAGAGGTTCGCCGCTTTGATTTGTCATCTATATCATCTCTTTTTTAACAACTCTTGTATGACAAAACCAACAATTGCGTTGTCGACCACTTTTGTTTTACTTGTATTCATTCCATGACCAACATGTTTTAGTATTTGCTCTCTACAATCGGATGCAACATGACGAAAATGAGGATAAATCTCTTTAAAAGCAGTTTTATCACCTTGGTTCAATGCTGTCCCCCTGTTATTATAGAAAAATGTGAGTGTGTACTCGCCATCGATGGGGGGCATTAAATTTGGGAGAAGATGATGAAGTGCTTTAGAACCAGCAACTATTTTAGTTTCACCCACCCCAATTTGAAGGTTGTTTAAAACATCCCATAGCTTGGTAGTAACAAAGTTGACCTCACTAGCCGGTATATTGTCAATCTCAAAAGATTGGAGGTATTGGATTTGTTCTTTCTGCTTTTCGAAACTCGCTTTAATATCTTCGATTTCAGCGAGCCTTGTTGTCTTAGATCCCATCCGATGAAGACCCCATGCAGTCAAAGTAGCATATAAATAATCAAAAAATAGGTCATCTTGAAGCGCATCATTAAGCGTGTTATGCTGTTGTCGTACCTCAAGAGTTTTCTTATGGAAGTAAACACTTGGGCCTGTAAATGGCTTTTTTTGATCAAATATCTTTACGTACATGTCAAATCGTTCAATAAGCTTCTTTACACGCTCGTCCATTCGTCTAATTGTATTTTCGTTTCTCATTTTTCATCCATCCAAGAATATGAGAGTTGTCATCTCACCCTCCTTTTTTTCTAAATAATCATGTGTGGCAGCTGAAAAACTTTACATCGGATTGCTTAAAACAACAACCCCCCTGTTAGAAACCACGCCCTGTCCTTGCTGTTGCAGCTCAAACCGAAGAGTTCGCACATATCATCTTTTCCCCGTGTCCACAATTTTCCCTAAATCCCCTTGGCTCTTGACTTTAGAGATAAGCAAATATTTAAACAATCTGAATTTATAATTGTATCTAGCCAGTTGGTGCTAGAAAAAGGGTTTAACCATG
>JBGPSS010000127.1:0-2765 GCA_041490225.1 Hadesarchaea archaeon | reverse complement strand
GATGGGAGCGTTCCTCGGGTGTCTTGCTTGCCGGCGTCGAAGTTCACCGGGCAGGCATTCCATCGGATTGCGCAGCAAGCAACCGAGAAGGAATTGGAGGCGGCGTATTATCAATGCCGGTCAGCATGTATATTTGTATTTCAAATAATTTTGGCGTCTTGGTGTTGTCGGTCGTCGAGAGCTCGACGCGATATTGGATGTAGCGTCCATCCTCCACCAGAGGATTTTCCACCCAATTGTTATGCCGATGCCAGTCGTTCCACCCGCCGTCGTATGGATTACTATCGCTACCCGTGCGCACTTTCACCACGATGCTCGTCCTTGGCGGCTTTTCCTCGCTCCATCTTACCAAACCCACGTCCGCGACCTGCCCTGCATCGTAGACCGATGATTCGATCCACGCGCTCTGATAATAGCGACGCGTCATTTTCATAGAGAAAACAGCATCAGCGTAATTCGTGACCGACCATGACCCACCGCTGTCTACTGAATAAACATAGCCTGAGCTTGTCCCATAATAAGATAAGCTTGGTTCAATACCAGCGGATTTGTAATTTATGGTATAATTATTTGGAGAGAGAGAGTTCGGCGATTTGAGGTAAATGTAATAAGTTTTTCCAGCCACCAATTCGACTGGCGTTATATCATGCGCCACCCATGTGGGACTCGTTCCAACATCACCCGAAGTCGCGAATAATCCAGTCGCGATTTCCTCACTGCCATAATAATCATAAATCCCGTAATAGAGATTGTCCGCTGGCGAGCCATTCTTCGATAAGTAAAATGCGAGGCCCGTTATTAACGCATTTTCCGGAGTTGGGATGTACTGCCCAGCAAAATTAGCACTAGCGATATTGGTTGTACTATTTACTGCGTAGGATTGCCCCCTAAGAGTGCCATCAGTATAATTGAGGGCATATATTGAATCGTAATTCTTCAATGACCAAGATGTTCCGTCGTTCCAAAGAGTGTTCGCATTACCATCGATCCGCCCATCAAACGGGATTATCTGGGTGAGCGTGCTCAGCCCACGTAGGGCAATATAATTAGATGGGTTTGGAGTTCCACTCGGCTGGACGACGATGTGGTAAACGTTTCCGGCAGTCAGCAAAACATTTGGCGTGATGTCGATTATCTTGAATCCCGTGGAAGTGTATGTTTGAGTGGCACTCCCGAGCCAAGTCCCACTCGGGTAACCACTCGCGTCTGCTTGAATACCGTAAGTGTAAGCGGGAGACGTGCCAGCCTCAGAATGCAAGAAAACTTTTATTTTATCAACCGTCTTGCTCTCCTGCGCAGTGAAGCGGATGCTCGTCTTGTTATCCGACGCCGTCATGCTGCCCAAAGAAACTTCACTACCAGTAATCTTCATCCCGTTCTCGTAAGAAGGAGGCTGCGGAGCAATCTTCAATTCGCCGCCCGTATTACTTTCATTTTCCCCCACGTAGTAATTATCATAATCGTCGTTCCAAGTTCCCACTTGAAGCGCTGGCGTCGTCCGCCCACCCGCCCAAGTCGTCTGTTTCCAACCTTCTGCCCAGAATGAACTAAATAAGTAAACGTTGCCATCACTGTTGCCAGCAGCTATGTAGTTGCCGTCAGAGGAGATCGAGACCGAGATAACAAAACTGCCAGTATCGTAGCTCCAGAGGAATGGGGTGGGGGGACTGCCATGCAGGT
Organism: Hadesarchaea archaeon; assembly: GCA_041490225.1. Lineage (GTDB taxonomy): Archaea > Hadarchaeota > Hadarchaeia > Hadarchaeales > Hadarchaeaceae > DYFS01. The sequence continues at coordinate 1,085 of JBGPSS010000127.1, read as the reverse complement.
CCTTGGAGAAGAGATGAACGTAGCTACCGCTAGTAGTACCAGCGGCTATGTAATTGCCGTCAGAAGAAATCGAAACGGTGTGAACTTCATCATCACCCGCAACGTAGCTCCAGAGTAATGGTGTTGGGGGGTTGCCACTTGGAACCTTAGAAAAGAGATAAACTCTTTCAGAGTTTACCTCATCATCGCCAGCGGCGATGTAAGAACCATCAGATGAGATAGAAGTAATCATTCCGTAGCCTAGAACAATTGGGATAACGTGATAACCAGTATCGTGAACCCAGCGTGGTATGTTATCTAAATTTGAGAATAAGTAAACTTTTTTATCACTGCGAGCAGTGATGTAGTTGCCGTCAGAAGAGATAGAAATTGACTCAACCAAAACATCGGTGTTGTAGTTCCAGCGTGGGATATTGTCGTCATTATCAAAGAGGTAAATTTTGTTGCTACCGGCGGCGATATAGTTGCCGTTTGACGAGATAGAGACTGAGTTGATTGTAGCGCCAGTGTTGTAGTTCCAGCGTGGGATATTGTCGTCATTATCAAAGAGGTAAACTTTATCATCGCTACCGGCGGCGATATAGTTGCCGTCCGAAGAAATCGAAACCGAGTTAATATTGGTGTCGGTATTGTAGACCCACTCTAGCACCCTTATGAGAGGTCTGCTGCTTGAGAATAGGTAGACCTCGCCGCCGCTACTACCATCGCCACCAGTAACTATGTAGTTGCCGTCTGATGAGACGGAGACTGATTTGATTGTAGTTCCAGAGTTCCATAATGGGGTGCTGTTGTCCTTAGAGAATAGGTAAACTTTGTTAGAACAGGCAACTATGTAGTTGCCGTCAGAAGAGATAGCAACTAATCTAACCCCCGTGGTATTGTAGATCCAACGTGGAGTATTATCCAGATTTGAGAAGAGATAAACATGGCCCTGAAAACCTTCTTGGCCCACCCAATCGCCTGCGACGATGTGAGAACCATCAAAGGAGATAGAGACTGAGTTGATTGTAGCGCCAGTGTTGTAGTTCCAGCGTGGGATATTGTCGTCATTATCAAAGAGGTAAATTTTGTTGCTACCGGCGGCG
>JBGPSS010000126.1:0-2771 GCA_041490225.1 Hadesarchaea archaeon | reverse complement strand
CCCTGTATATCACGGCCACGATGATGGGTACAAGGAGCAGAAAGCCGAGTATGTTGCCTATCCTGCATAGGTTGAATCCGATGACCTTGAAGTCTTCCCTCGTCAACGCAGGTATCACGGTAGCACCTTAGATCATTGACTTGACGAGCACGAGCATCGCGCAGATTATAAAAGCAACAATCATAATCACTGCGGTCAGACCGACTTCGCCGAGAATGCCCGTTATGAAATCAAAGTTTTTCTTTAAAAACGCTCGAAGGCCAGATCTCCTTCGCTCCATCTTATCCCTTCAAAATATTCACAGCTTTTCTAATAGCATCTTCCTTTCCTATCAACGCGATGATATCACCGGCCTTTACCACGGTGTCACCGCGGGGTATGATGAGCTTGCCACCGCGATACATGGCGGCGAACACGCACTCCGCTGGCAGCGAGAGGTCCTTGATCTTCTTGCCTGCAATTTTGGCATTCTCCGGCACGTCGACTTCCACCGCCCTCGTGATGGTCTCTGAGACAAGTATGGAAGTAGTGCCTGGCAAAGCTATCGCATTTTCCAACACCATCGAGGCCACATGCGATGGGCTGACAATCAGATCTATGCCCATGCCGTGCAACATCTGCGCCCTGGTCACGTCCTCGACGCGCGCGAGGACCAGAGGCACCTTGTACGAATATTTTGCGAGCTGGCATGCGACGATGTTTTCGTTGTCGTTTCCTGTCACGGCGACAAATACGTCGGCCATCTGGATCTTCGCTTCCTCCAACGTCTTCTTGTCGCTGGCGTCCCCGCATATCACGAGCGCATTTATATCGGACGAAAGCTTCTCACAAACTTGTTGGTCCTTCTCGATGACCACTATATCCTTGCCGCTGGGCTCCAGTATCCTAGCCAGATGTGAGCCTACCCTGCCGCCCCCGGCGATTATCACATAACTTGCTTTTTTCATGACCTTCACCTGTTAAACCATACCATTTAGCGGGGATAAAAAACCTGTCTATCGACCTAAAAGCCTTAAAAGTAGAAAATAGGTCAAATTAGTCATCTAAACCAATAACAAAAATTGGAACTTGAATAGCGCTTTTAAAATGTGGAAGATATTTTACAACTTTTTCGAATGTTAAGCTACCTTCCCATTTGTGGCCCTGTTCTTCCAACTTTTTTTGGTAGTCTTTTGTCGTTATAATATAAATTCCGACATCTATTTTGTCCAAATTTGAGTATGATAATGTTTGAAATTTCAGTAAATCGATTCCAATAAAAGAAGCATGAGAAAATGCCACTTCCATCCCCACCCTCTCCTTGAGAAAATCGATTTTTGCTGCTGGATCTTTAGGATCATCAAAAACTATAGGTTGGTCTTTCCATCCTTTTTCAACCAATTTTTGCCTAAACATTTCGTTAAGTTTTGGCCTCGTAAGGTCTTCTCTGGTTTGAGATTTGTTATAATATTTTCGATTTCCTTTTTTATCGACATTTTGCTGTTTAGAACTTCTTCGGCAAATCTGTAAGAGTAAGATCTAAACCGCATCTCTACACCAATTATGGTAAGAGATCTAAATATAGATCTTTTCCTATTAGTGCTTCAGCCCATCAACTTCCTGATGAACCTCTCCGGCTCCGACGGCGTGATCAGGTAGCGCTTCCCGTCCTTCGCGGTTATCATCACCGCATCCCGAAGGTTCGTGATTATCGACCGCACCCAGCCGACGTTCGGCACGTAGAACCACCCGCAGTACAAACTCGCCCCGACCCTGAAGTGCACCGGCACCATGACCCGCTCGGCCTTGACGACATCCTTCATCCTCACCTCCATCCTCATGAACGGCGAGCGCGCGCGTAGGACCCCCAGCTCGATGGTGTACTTGGTTTCGTAGAAGCTGGTCGTTATCCAGACCACGAACATGGATGCCAGGAACAGCGCGACGAGGACGGCGATCCTGACCGTCAGCTCGGGCGGGTTGAAGTAGAAATAACCGCACAGGCCGAAGAAGATCGAGAGCACGAGGATGGTTACGCCTACGTACATCCCGCCTATCCACCTGCTTATGTAGGGTTTGATTACGAACTCCGACATGGCGCCACCCAAGAACTCCAAAATGTTTCTTCCTTATAAATGGCTCCCACCCAATGCATCGGCGGGCAGCATACTGTGAATGTAAACACGGGACACAAACTCGATAAATTTATAAGTAAGAATTACTTACTTTTGAATGGTGGGGAAATGGCGGAGGCGGTGGTAAAAGTCACGTCGAAGGGCCAACTCACCTTGCCCGTAGATATAAGGGATGAACTGAACATCAGCGAAGACGATTATCTCTACGTCACCGAGGCTGGGGGCCTAATCTTGATGAAGAAGATAGGCGTAGACCCAAGAGAAATCCTGAACGCATTTCAGCGCGGTGCGAGAGAAATCGGTCTCACGCGGAGGGAGCTGAACAAAGTCATCCAGGAGATCAGGCGGGCAAAGAGATGACGGGAAAGCCGAGAGTTTTCTTGGACACAAACATCTTGATATCCGGCGTGGTCTTCGCCGGAAACGAGAGAAAATTGCTGGAGGCGACGATAGACGGAAAATTTGTGCTGATGTTGAGCAGCGATGTGATCGACGAGGCGAAAGAAGTGCTGAGGCGAAAGTTCCCCAAACAAGCTGTTCTCTTTCCACTTTTCCTGCGTATGGTGAAACACGAGGAGATATCCAGGCGCGCGTATAAAAGGTCCGTAGGAAGATATGTTGAGCTTATCGGCGATAGAACGGATGCCCCAATTTTGG
>JBGPSS010000125.1:0-2926 GCA_041490225.1 Hadesarchaea archaeon | reverse complement strand
CTCCCTCGCCGACATGTGGTAGGCCGTATATTTGCAGGAGCGGCACTGAAACTTGGCTATTGGCCTCTCTGGCTTTGGCTTTTCCTTTACAACCATTGCATACCCCTATATCTTGAAATCTTAACCCTGCCACCGTCGATAAAGCTTGTGCTCCACGCCGAGCACGTCTAGGATTCTTCCGACAATAAAATCGATTAGCTCCGAAATTTCCTTGGGCTTGTGGTAAAATCCTGGCATCGCCGGCAGGATGGTCGCTCCTGCGAGCTTCAACCTCACCATGTTTTCGAGATGGATCAGATTGAGCGGCGTTTCGCGCGGCACGAGCACGAGTGGGCGGCCCTCCTTGAGCGTGACATCCGCCGCCCTCGTGATGAGGTTATCGGCGATACCGCTAGCTATCGCACCCAGTGTCTTCATGCTGCAGGGAACGATAACCATGCCATCGGTCTTGACCGAACCGCTCGCCAGAGGCGCTTCGAGGTCATCATGTGAATAGTTTCGTGTCGCCAGTTTGCGAATATCCTTGATGGTTTTGCCCAGCTCTAGCTCGAGTAACTTCTCAGCCGCTTGCGAGACTATCAGATCGGTTTCAACGCCGAGCTTCCTGCAAGCCTCAAGCAGTCTGACGCCGTAGATAACGCCACTACAGCCGGTAATAGCGACAATCAGATGCATACGCTCACCAATCAAGTTATTGCTCCTCGGTTAAAAACGCTTCAGGGTTAATGAGAACCATGTTTTTCTGAAATAATGATGCGGGCCCTTCCTTAGGAAGCGGCGAGGTCAAAAAACAGAAGTGATTTTTGTATAATAAGTTTCAATTTGAGTCAAAATTTAAATAGGGCAAAATTCAACGTTTAATAGCCGAGGGGATGTACATAAACTTTCACACGTTTGCATTCAGGCGTTTCGTGGCGTTTGCCTTAGTAGTGATCATGCTCGCCGGCGTGTTTGCGGCCGGCGTCACGGCGAGCGGTTCCAAGGAGGGCGCGCGGCCCAGCGTGGAGTCCTTGACGGACCATGTGAAGTATACGATAACCGAGGAGTCCAAGGACGGCGGCCTAGCTTTTTGGAATAGCAGTGATATGGCATTTAATTCAATCGAGAATTCATTGCTCCAGATTCAAACCGTCGAGCAGAATAACTGGATCGAGGTCGAGCGGGGTCGCGACTACTTGACATATCGGAACACGCTCACGGGAGAGTACAAACAGGTCATCTACCCCGGCCCAATCCACACATGGGACGGCAGCAAATGGGTGAGCTATGTATTTGAAAATAAGGGTGATTACCTCCAGGTCAAGCACCCGATAGCCTCCGCGAGGTTCTACTCAGATCATGCAGAGTTCTGGGATGAGAATTTTGCAGATGTTCGAATTTCCGATGAGAGCTGGTCAGTCGAACGCTTGCAGGATAGCAGTTGGCGGGATGTTGGCCTTGGGGACGCGACGATCAGCTATGAAATCATCGACGCGAATGAGATACGCGTAATCCGGACGAGCCAAACTAGCGCGGGCATGTTGAAGCAGACCTATACGTTTACCAAGGGTTCTCCTATCAAGATAAATGTCGAGTTCACGGCATCTCAAGACGCTATGATAAGGTTCATATGGGAACCAAGCGGCGTTTTTGCGACGAGGGAAGTAAAAGGACAAGTTCAGAAATCTCCAGCTAAATACAATGCATTCGGAGTGCTGACTGAGAACGCTAGGATGGCAGATGCGTGGGTGAGCTACCTCGACGATGAGGACAGGCTAAGAGTATTTTTGGCTTGGCTTGATGAGGTAAAAGCGGTCAACAACATCTCGCTTATGCTTGAGCTTCACCCGAAGAGCAGGGGAGCGACGGTCGCCTTCGAGGAGTTCGACCTGTTGGCAGGCGAAACAGCTGTTCTTGACCCGACAGTCACCATCAACCCGAGTCTGGATGGCGACATAACTTATAATTGGCAAACTACTGAGTACTGGGCGAGCACTGGATATTCGTGGGCGTTGGCAGGGGAGCTGGCTATTGAGATAGATGATCCCAAATACTGGTATCGCGCTTACTTCAGGTTCGACATCTCAAGCCTCGCTGGTAAGAGCATAACCTCGGCCGCGCTGAACCTCTACAACCACAGCTTTTACGAAAGCGGCGGAGGGGAAGGTGCCTGTTGGCTCCACCACATCTATTACATAGGCGATGGCTTGAGTTACCCTGACGATTGGACCAAGGGCGTCAAGAGGGATCTCGGCGTGTTCATCCTAAGGAATTATCCTGATAATCCACCGGTAGGGTGGAGAAGTAGGGATGTGAAAGATTCAGTCGTGGACGAGGTTGGAGCTGGCTCAACGCACATGTCGTTCAGGCTCAAGGGGAACATAGAGGATTATGATTACGTTTCGACCTATTGGGGCTTTAGGACCATGGAGAGCAGCGAGAACAAACCATATCTTGAAGTCACCTACACCGTGCCAGATTTCTGGGTTTTAGTGAATTCTAATGTTTATTCGCCCCTACAAAGCTATCTGGAGCGATACTCACAGGACCTCGAAGCGGAAGGACTTGACGTAGAGATATGCTCTAGAACGTGGGGGACTGCTGAGGATGTCAGGGCCTTTCTCCAAGGCGCGAGTGGTTTAGCCGGAGCCCTCTTGGTAGGGGACATTCCAATTGCTTGGCGCGAAGCCGTGAATATCAATGCATTTCCGATAGACTCTTTTTATACGGATCTCGATGGCATATGGATAGATTCAGACGGTGACGGTGTTTATGACGATCATACTGGAGACATGGCACCTGAGATTTATATTGGGAGGCTCAAGGCATCCGGAATGTCTGAGAGCGAGGTATCTCTACTTCAGAACTACTTCGACAAAAATCATGCCTATAGAACTGGGACCTTGACCCTGCCGCGGAGGGCCCTTGTCTACGCTGACACCGTGGG
>JBGPSS010000124.1:0-2934 GCA_041490225.1 Hadesarchaea archaeon | reverse complement strand
CCCGCGACAAGCAGGCCGCCGCCCAAATCGTTGCCGCCGACATGAACTCGCTCGCAATAAATGCAGGGCTTCTCGACAGCCGCCTATCGTTCTTGTACGGAAAACATGGCTACGACAAGCTCACAAAAGATAAGCTGCACAACGAGGCGAAGAGGCTAGCGAAGGCGGTCCACAAAAACGCAAAAAAAATCGCCGTACTTAAGAACTGGTCACCCGATAACATGCCGACCATGTTGGAAGAGTTCGAAAGCTGCGCATCTGGATACGACAGGATTGCGAATAAATTGCATCACTACGAGGGTGAAAGGCCTGAGATAGTCAAAGCAAATTTGGAGCCACTGCGCAGGACCGCTGAAAAACTCTCCGCAAACCTCCGCTCGGGCCGCTCAAACCTGGAGAATTACTTCAAACGCGCCGGCAAGTCCCGGAGAGCCTAGCATGGGCAAGCCCCACGTCAACCTCGTTTTCATAGGGCACGTCGACCACGGAAAATCTACCCTAGTCGGGAGAATGCTTTTTGAAAAAGGGCTCATCAGCGAGATGGTGATCAAGAAATTTGAGGCGATGGGCGACAAAGGCAAGACGTTCAAGTTCGCCTGGGTAATGGACAAGCTGAAGGAAGAGCGAGAGCGAGGGGTGACGATCGAGATTTCCTACGGCAAGATAGAAACATCGAAAAATGAAATCACAATCATCGACGCACCGGGGCACAGGGACTTTGTCAAGAACATGATCACAGGCGCAAGCCAGGCGGATGCCGCAGTATTGGTCGTGGCGGCGGACGATGGAGTAATGCCTCAGACGAGAGAACATGCCGCGCTCGCGTTCACCCTCGGCGTCGGGCAGATGATCGTTGCCATAAACAAGATGGATCTAGTTGGCTACAGCAAGGATGTGTACGAACGCCTGAAGCAGGAGACCGCGACCTTGCTCAGCAGCATCGGCTACCGAGAGGCCGACAAGCGCCTCTACATCCCGATCTCCGCGTTCGATGGGGAAAACGTCACGAAGCCCAGCGCGAAGATGGCATGGTACAAGGGGCCCACGATATACGACGCGATCGAAATGTTCAGAGAGCCGGAGAAGCCCGTCGACAAGCCGCTTCGATTGCCGGTGCAGGATGTTTTTTCAATCACTGGTGTCGGAACTGTACCAATCGGCAGGGTGGAGACCGGCACGGTGAAAGTCGGCGACACGGTCGTTTTCGAGCCCTCCGGCAAGAGCGGCGAGGTGCGATCGATGGAGATGCACCACGAGAGCATAACGCAGGCCGGGCCAGGGGACAACATCGGATTCAGCGTGCGTGGCGTGGCCAAGGCAGAAATAAGAAGGGGAGATGTTGCAGGTCACCCTGACAAGCCGCCAAGCGTCACGCGGGATTTCACCGCCAAGATAATCGTGCTCGCGATACCCACTCAACTCACGCCTGGATTCGCGCCGCTGTTCCACTGCCACGCCGCGAGCATTTCCGGGCGCATCGAGCAGATCATCCAAAAGATCGATCCTAGAGCCGGCACCGTGACCGAGGAAAATCCATCGTCGCTGAAGAGAGGCGAAGCTGCGGTGGTGCGCATCGCCATCGATCAACCCATGGTCATAGAACGCGTCACAGATATTCCCCAGCTCAGCAGGTTCGCCATCAGGCACGGCGGCCAAACGGTAGCTGCAGGAATGTGCGTCGACTTGGTGCCAGCAAAATAATTACAACTTTGGTATCTCTGGAACCTTCAATTTGTGAGCAGTTTTTCGTTCACGCTCGATGAAACGCTCGACGTCCTTCAGTTTGACGCCCGCCGCCTTCGCTATCGCACCGTGACTCAGTTTTAGATCCAAACCCGCGTATATCATGTCAAGTTTCTCATATGGCAGGCCCAACTCCGACTCGTCCGTCTGACCGCGCCAAAGCCCGGCCGTTGGGATTTTATCGATTATTTTTTGCTGTACCCCCAAGTGAGCGGCGAGCTGTTTGACCTGCGTCTTGTAGAGGCAACCGATGGGCGCGATATCCGCCGCGCCGTCGCCATATTTTGTGAAATATCCGGCGCGAAATTCGCTCCTGTTCCCGCTGCCCGCGACCAAGCGATTCATCGAGTTCGCATAGTAGTATAGGATGGTCATCCTGACGCGAGGTTTCAAGTTGGCAGCCGGCAAACGCTCATCAACTTTGAAATCAATTATGCTTCGTCGCAACACATCGATGGTCGAAGCTATGTCGACGGCTCTGTAGCCGATGCCAAGTTTGACCGCCACTTCTTTGGCATCACAGATATCCGCTGCATTTGTCACGCCTCCCTCGGGCATCGAGACGCCGAGCACATTGGCCACCCCGAGGGCTTCCGCACACAAAAAAGCGTTCGTGGAAGAATCGATGCCGCCGCTCAGGCCTATGACCACACCATCCGCGCCGGCGTCCCTTGCCTTTTGTTTTATGAAAGCCGAAAGTTTCTTCTTGACGACCTGTGGATTTACTGATAAGTATTTCAAAATTTTTTTGTGGACGTCCAATTTTTATCCCCTAGAATTCTTTTGGATACGACCCCAACACCTTCAGCATCGCTACTTTGTTCTTGATCGTCTCGAGCGCCTCGCGTTGACGCGAATCTTCGCGGTGGCCCTCGAAATCCACGAAGAAGAGGTAATCGCCGAGAACCTTCTTCGAAGGCCGCGACTCTATCTTGGTGAGGTTGATGTTCCTTGCCGCGAATTCGCCCAAAATCTCGTGAAGGATACCTGGCCGATCTTCGGCTGTCGAAAAAACGATCGATGTCTTGTCGTGCCCGGTCGGCTTGCTATCTTTTTTTGCCACGCATACGAAGCGAGTGAGGTTAATTTCTCCCTTTTGAATTTCATCTTTTAACACCTTCAATTTATAGAGCTTGGCGAGTTCTGGGGGGCCGATCACTGCCATGTGTGGTTGCCAGAGCTTGCTGACCT
>JBGPSS010000123.1:0-2966 GCA_041490225.1 Hadesarchaea archaeon | reverse complement strand
TTCTACAGGAGGTAGCCCGCTCCGGTCAGGTGCAGATATCGCGAGAGATGGGCTAAATAATTTACAAGGTAATGTAATGAAAAGTCTCGTTGTCTACTATTCGAGGACTGGTACGACAAAGACAGTTGGAAAAGCCATCGCAAAGGAGCTCAAAGCTGATTCGGATGAGATCATCGACTTGAAGAAGAGACTTGGGCCGATCAATTGGCTCATCGCAGGATGGGATGCCACACGAAGGAGATTGACGAAGATCAAGACTCAAAAGAAACCCGAAAGCTACGACATGATAATCATCGGCACCCCTATCTGGGGCAAAAATATGACGCCCGCCGTGAGGACGTACCTGACGAACAACGACTTGAATCGCAAGAAGGTCGGTTTCTTCTGTACCTCCGGTGGCGACAACGTGGAAAAGGCGTTCACGGAGATGAAGGAACTAGCGCCCAAATCAGCCATAGTTGGCAAGCGCGGCATACGCATGCGAGAAGTCAAATCCGACTCCTACGAAGAAAAGGTGAAATCGTTCGTGAAAAGTCTGAAGAAATAAATTTAATATCATCGAAGGTGTATTGAACTAACAATCGTGGAGGTGTGGGTATGGCGAAAATTTACTACGATAGGGATGCTGACCTGAGCGTGATAAAGGAGAAGACGATTGCGATAATCGGCTACGGCAACCAGGGGCGCGCCCAGGCGAACAACCTGCGCGACTCCGGCTGCAAGGTCATCATCGGGAGCATAAAGGACGCGAGCTACGAGCAGGCCAAAAAGGACGGCTTCGAGGTCCACGACATTTCCGAAGCTACAAGGAAGGGGGACATCGTGCACATCTTGGTCCCGGACGAGTACCAGGCGCAGGTCTACAAGGAAAACATCGCCCCGCAGCTCAAGAATGGTAAAGCCTTATGTTTCAGCCACGGCTTCAACATCCATTTCAAACAGATAGTGCCCCCAAAGGACGTGGACGTGATAATGATCGCCCCGAAGGGGCCGGGCGCGATACTGCGGCGGATGTACGAGCAGGGCTCGGGGATGCCTGGCATACTCGCCGTCGCCCAGGACGTGAGCGGGCAGGCTAAGAACATCGCGCTCGCCATGGCCAAGGGCGTAGGGCTCACAAGGATCGGCGTGGTCGAGACGACGTTCAAAGAGGAGGTTGAGACGGATTTGTTCGGCGAGCAGGTCGTCCTATGCGGCGGGGTCTCGGAGCTGATAAAGGCAGGGTTCGAGACGCTCGTCGAGGCGGGCTACCAGCCGGAGGTCGCGTACTTCGAGTGCCTGAACGAGCTGAAGCTCATCATCGACCTCATCTACGAGCACGGCATCGAGGGCATGTGGTCGGCCGTGAGCAACACCGCCGAGTACGGCGGGAGGACGAGAGGGCCCGTAATCATCGACAAGCGCGCCAGGGAGACCATGAAGAAGATCCTGTCGGACATCCAGAGCGGGGCGTTCGCGAAGGAGTGGGTGGCGGAGAGCCAGAAGGGCATCCCGAACCTGAAGAAGATGCGCGAGGACGGGAAGGAGCACCGCGTCGAGAAGATCGGTAAAGATCTCCGCAAGTGGGCTGGAATAGAGAAGTAATCGCTACCAGGCCAGGCGCAATTTCAAGGTCTGGACGAAGAACCAGTACTCGAACAGCTTTATCTCCATCGCCCCATAATTCTTGAACTCGTTCTTCATTATCGCCCAGAAAGCATCGCCGTGATTTCTTTCTTTCAGGTGTGCGACCTCGTGGCACGCCACGTACCTGATGAGCTCCCTCGGCAGGCAGATCAGCCGGAGGTTGAAGCTCAGGTTTCCATTTGACGAACAGCTGGCCCACTTGCTCCTCTGTCTTCTCACCGTTATCCTGTTGAACTCCACGCCCAGCTTTTTGCTGTACTCCTCGACCGCCGGCTCGAGTTCGCTGAGGAGCTTTTTCTTCAGGATGCGCCCGAGCCGCCTGAGCTGTTTCCCGTTGCTCGGGTCGTACTCGATCACCTTCGCGTCGAAGTCGACCTTCAGACGCCCGTTTTCACGGAGCTCGAAGAAATCCCCGAGGATGGGCAGGCTGTTGCTCTTCACGCCGCCGAGCTTTTCTATGGCATTTCTGATATCCGCGTGCTTCTTGGAGATCCAGCTCTTTTTTTCTTCCAACAGCTGAGTTTCGTCGCCACCTTTCTTCGGCAGGATCACAAGCAGCTCATCGGTTTTGAATTCCAGCCGAGAGTAGCGGACTTTTCTCCGCTCGACTGTGTATGGGAACGCTTCGCCGTTCACCTGGATGAATTTTTGAGAGGAGTTTTTCATGTTTGGACCATGAGCAAGTTATGTCATGTAGTTTAATTTGTTTGGGCTTTTTGGGCGGAAGTGGGGGCGATGCGGGCGGGGTTTCTGGTTTTTCCTTCATCGGTTTCCCACCATACGAACGCAAGAATTACACTTTTGCATAGTCCCGAATTGCAACACTCGAAAACCCATTTTTCAAGTCCCGAAGACGCAACAGAACCCACATTCGAAAGCTTTATACGCAAAAAGAAGCTACTAGTTAAAAAAAGGGATGAAAAAAGAGCCCTCCCGTAAGGATGAGGGCGAAGTTCGAGTTCCTTTTAATAAGGAGAGATTAAAATGGCAAGATATACAAGCTGGAGTCGAGTACAGGAGAGAACTGCTCGTAGGAAACTCAAGAGGTACGAGGATACCGGCGAGCGACTCGAAAGATTGAAGGCTAGATCTTTGTTGTGGGAAGCCTGAAGGCCGCGGTAGCCACGTGCTTGAGGATAGAGGTTTCGCGAAACGCATCAAGCAAGTAGCCCAAAATACGCCGCCTCATCCCGACTTTATGTGTAAGAACCGGACTTTGTGTGCAGGCGGCACTTCGTGTGCAACGCCGGATGACGCGATAAGTTTATGCTCAGGGGGAAGAAAAAAGATTCAGCAAGTATAATAAGGAGATGACCAAAAAGGATTTTATTCTTCCTCTG
>JBGPSS010000122.1:0-3004 GCA_041490225.1 Hadesarchaea archaeon | reverse complement strand
GCTTTTCTGCTGCTATCTTCCTGCACCTTCAACCCGCACGGGTCAACGTGCACTTGCAACCCGCACGTCAGGTTCAGGAACTTCACGAGCGTCAAGTATTGCTCGAAGTCCTCTTTCTCCAGCTTCTCAGGGATGTTGAGCTTCTTCAATTTGAATATCCCGAGGAACTCTTTCGCGGGCTCTTCCACGAGCGCATGTCTGGCCGGGTAATCCAACTTCTCGAACTCGGTCAAGCTCTTCTTGTACTGGGCGAGGCTGATAGCGTCGTTGATCGCGTTCTTGACGAACCAGTTGACCCACTTTCTCTCCGTGTCCAGTTGCTCGATGCTCGTGAGGATGATCGTTGCCCCAAATTTCTCGCTGACATCCAGGGGTCTAAAACTCCCGCCGACCAGCTTGAAAAAGCACTTGCTTTCTCCTTCCGGCGCTATGAAGATATTTCCCTTGCAGTTTATCTTCTCCAAGCTTCCGATTGATTCTGGAGTTTTCAAAATGAGTGGAGTCCCGTTGAACCAGACCTCTTTCTCGGTGCAGAAGCTGCGAATCCTCTGCCTGATCTTGTCGGCGTTCCATTCCGAGTCCAACTTCGCACTGACGAACGTGCCCATTTCCGCATTGGTGGTCTGCTCGAACTCCACCGTCGGCGATCTCTTGTGGAATGTCGCCTTCCAATTTCCAGAACATACCATCGCTTCATCGCACGACAGCACGCTGCTGAATCCTTTCCCGAAATTCTTGTCGACATCCTTCCCGGTATTGAATATCTGCAGCATGTGCTGGTCGAACTCAGCTTCGGACGTGTTTTGCTGGGACCAGAACGTTATCCAGTTGTCCAGATATGTTACTTTTACCAGCTTTCCTTCCGCTTCCAGGGCGTTCGAGTAGAGCTCGTCTACCACGTTACCCCCCACGAATTGGATGAACCTGCTGACGTTTACGCTCAGTTGCTTTTGCATGACGACACCTCTATAGATAAGAATAATGTCAGGGAGTTTATAAGGTTTACTGTCAAATCCCTCGACCTCCGTGCGGTTTGCTCTAACCCCACGTCCCGTAGTTGAACTTGCCGCAGCAATAATCTTTCGCCAGACATTCCGGTTTGCCGCACCCGCACTTATCTACAAACTTCGGCTGGATTCCCAGGTCGCAGACGTGTCCTGGAAACTTTGGAGTTGTCTTCCCATCGTCAGTGCAATGGACACACACTTGGCATATCATCGCTTCTTTGTGCGGATAATCCAAGTAAATTCCATTGCAGGACTCGTCAAAGATCACCCGGCTAATTTCTTCCCACCGGACTTCTACCCGATCATATCCGGCAGCATAGCCATCCGGACCATAGACGGTCGGCGACCCAGCGTCGGCATTCCAGTTTGTCTTGCTCTGGGCCAGTTCAGAAACGCTGGCACTCCAAACACCGCCACTCCCGAGGCACAACCAAAGCCGATCATTCGGTTCTTTGGAGTGATCGTTGTACATGATATGCCACTCGATCTGAAACTCTACCCCTGGTCCTTCCGGAGTCACCGTTTTCGTGCCAGTACATTCGAGTCCAGAATAATGGATCTTCACCTGGGCGTACCGGTACGCCTTTAACATCCGCACCTTCTGGACAGGAGCATCTTTCAGCATTTTGCTAAAATCAACCATTTGCGACACCACATTTAAAGAAAAAAATATTCAGTTGAAGAAGACAAATCCACACAAGCAAACGGCGAGGTGGACATAGGCTTCAGAAATGTGTACAGCAAGATTACACACCGGACAGCGAAAAGTCACCATGGAAATGAGCATGAGATCACTTGTTTGCTGATTGGCGGAGTTTTTCTAATTCTTCCGGAGTTGGGAGTTTCTCCACGTTCTTCTGGCTCGAGGCTTGGTTTTCCGCTTTTTCCGCGCCTATCTTATTCTTGCGCCCTCCCGTTTTCTTGCGCTCGATCCACGAGAGAGAAGCATACAACTCCCCGTGAAATCCTTTGCCTCTTTTGCGCGAATGGCTTCCCATAATTACACCACTTTAATTTTCTTTAAGAGCAAACAGCGGGTAGGAGTGTACACTCCCTGTTTCTGGCTGTTCCGGAACAGCCTATCTACTCGGATAAATATATATAAACGATCCTTTTGCCCGCCATTCTTGGTGAGCCGGGGAGGCTTCGATCCTCCGTTGACGGTGAGCTCTTTCCGCCCGCACTGTCCTGGCTAGACTACCGGCTCATTCTTTCTTGTCAATTCGTTTGCAAGCTTCGTCTATTTCTTTCCGTAGTTTCTCTTCTTGCTTCTTGCGGAGGGGAATTTGCACTTCCTTTATGTGCTTGTTGAGTAGCTCGACATACGGGGGATAGGTTTCGACCATTCGCTGGAACTGGTCCTGCATGTGCTGGATGATGGCCCAGAAATTACCTGAACTCTGGCCGTCAGCACGCTCGACCGTGTTCTTGTTGTTGTAGATGGTGTTGAAGAACCACCACCACGAGTCGAATTTCAGCTTGAGGAACACGTCCCCACTCTTGCGGACTTCGCCTAGGAGGGCTTGCTGCTCGCCTTTCTCAATCTTGCGGATTTTCCACCACAGTTTTAAATTTCCCACGGTAATTCCTCTCCACTTATTTCGGCGAACATGCAACCCTCCGCACACGGGTCCTTCTTGCAATCGTTTTTCTTGTTGCTGGGCGGGAGGTTGAACTTCTTCCGCTGCTCGGCACACTTCGCCAGGACTATCTTCAAGAGTTGCTTCTTGCTTAGTTTGCCGGAAGCAACTTTCTCCGCCATTTCGTTGGCAAAATCTATGGTTTCTTCCTTCATATCATCATTTCTTCCCGTTTTGGTCTATATATGTTTCCACACGTTATGCATTGCAACATTTTTATTCACCGTCTGCGACCAACCAGCCTTCCCGGAAACTTCACCATGGTCAGCGCGCGTCGAAAGGTATATCATTTCCAGTACTGGGTTGGTAAATGCAGGTGTCCCCGAAGTGGGGTAGATTTCTCCAGCCGGTGGAATG
>JBGPSS010000121.1:0-3018 GCA_041490225.1 Hadesarchaea archaeon | reverse complement strand
GATGAAGATGGGAAGAAGCGCGGCTGCATAATTTTGCATTCTTCGATGGGCTCGATCGAGCGGTGGATGTACGCGGTGCTCGAGGATGCGGCAAAACAACAGAAGGCTGGAAAGGCTCCGAGTCTGCCGCTGTGGCTCTCGCCCACGCAAGTCAGGTTGATACCCGTAAGCAGCGAGCACCTCAAATTCTGTCTGGAAGTCGCTGAAGATATCGAAAAGAAAAATGTTAGAGTTGATGTTGACGATAGAAACGAGACTGTCGCGAAGAAGGTGCGCGATGCAGAGCGCGACTGGGTGCCATACGTCATTGTGATCGGTGAGAAAGAAATTAAAATGAAGAATTTGCCGGCGAGAATCAGAGGTGTCGAAAAGCTCAAGGTTTTAACATCGCAGAAGCTGGTCGATGAAATAAAGAAGGAAACGGTGAACATGCCGTTCAAGCCGTTGGCGTTGCCCAGACTCCTCTCGATGCGCCCGATATTCGTCGGGAACTAAACAAAAACTCGGAGGTGATAAAACGGCAGAAGTCAAGATGAAGAAATCGAAGGGGATGAAAATCGTCTATGTAAAACACGTCGGGGCTTACAACAAAATACCATTTGATAAATACTACGAAAAACTGTTCGCGTGGATTAAAGAGAAACGCTTGAGACCAGCTGGCCCACCTTTTGGAATATTCTACGATAACCCGGAGGAAGTGCCAGCCAAGAAGTGCAGAAGTGAGGTTGGAGTACCGATTAAAGGGAATGTGAAGTCGGGAAAAGGAATCAAAGTAAAAAATGTTCCAGCTGCTACCGTCGCGCGACTCGTGCATAGAGGACCGATGAAAGATTATGGGAAATCTTATCAGAAGCTCAACAAGTGGATCGCGAAGAACGGCTATGTCTGGGCTGGGCCATGCATGGAGATCTATATCTCGAAGCCAAAGATGGTCCGTGGGGAACTATCGGTATTGACTGTCATCCGAGTGCCAGTGAAAAAGGCGTGAGTTTAATTGCCAAATAAAAAGGTACTTTTCGGTCTAGGGCGCAATGTCGTAGTGCTCGGCGTAGCCAGCCTGCTAAACGACATCAGCAGCGAGATGATTTTTCCGCTCTTCCCACTCTTCGTCGCTAATGTTTTACTAGCAAACACAGTTGTGATTGTGCCAGTTGTGATTGGGCTTATCGAGGGCATCGCAGAGAGCACGGCGAGTCTGTTGAAGGTCGTCTCCGGCCGGTGGTCCGACAAGATCAGGCGAAGGAAGCCCATCATCGTCGCTGGTTACGGGCTCTCGACAATCGTCAAGCCAGCCCTCGCCGCCGCAACTTCTTGGCCACATGCGTTGGTGGTGAGGTTTGCCGACCGCGTTGGAAAAGGGGTCAGAACTGCGCCGAGAGACGCGTTGATCGCTAGTTCATCGCGCAAGAAAGTTAGAGGCAAAGCCTTCGGACTGCACCGAGCGCTCGATACTACAGGCGCTGTGATAGGTCCTAGCATCGCTTTCCTCTTGATGTGGCTGCTTAGTGGGCAGGGCAATAGTGCATACCGCTGGGTCTTCTTGGTCGCAGCAATACCGGCCGTAATCTCAGTTCTCGTTTTGGTGCTGTTCGTGAAAGAGGCCAAGAAGGGTCGCAAGATAAGTCGCCCGATAATCAAAGGGAAATCGTTCGGCCCCGAGTTCAAATTCTACCTAGCGATAGCTACTCTCTTTGCACTCGGAAACTTCAGCTGGGCCTTTTTCATCCTTGCTGCGAACAGCTTGGGAATAGCCGCCGAATACACAATCCTCCTCTACATGTTCTACAACTTGATTTACGCACTCACATCCCTGCCCGCTGGCCTTCTGTCCGACCGCGTGGGTAGGAGGCCGGTCATCGCGTTCGGTTACGCAATATTCGGTGTGACTTGCGTGGGCTTCGCGCTCGTCGGCAACGCTTGGCTGGCGATATTTCTGTTCGCCCTCTACGGGCTCTTCCAAGGGATAACGGGCGGCGTGCAGAAGGCGTACGTCTCGGATCTCGTTGCACCTCAAGTGAGGGGGACAGCGATGGGGGCGTTCGATACAGCTGTTGGTCTAGCGGCTTTCCCAGCCAGCTTCGTGGTCGGCATCATCTGGTACAGCGTGGGCGCTTGGGCCGCGTTCACTTATGGGGCTGTGCTCTCGTTTGCCGCCGCGGCGCTGTTGATCGTCGCCATCAGGAAAAGATGAGCAGTTCTTCCTCGTACCTGCGGCCCTCGAAAGTTGATCTTAAAGGCAAACGCTTCGCTTTACATCTAGAAAGGTGTTCGGCGAGTGCGGCGTTTGCTTTGTCAAGTGACATATCTCCTGTTAGCCACGCCAACGGCACGTTGACGCCCATCGGCCTCATCGGCACCATGTGTCGCGTGGTCTTATGAGCAAACACTTTTTCGGAGAGGGCAGCTTCTAACACTTCACTCTTAGTAGCTCGTGGTGTCATTACAGCGGCAATTGCTTGGCTAGATTTCACACTCTCTTCTGCGTCTCGTTCCGTCTCATAATTTATATTCAATCCACTGTTCGCGAAATTTTTCTCGATGTGCCCGACCCAAGCACATGCTTCTCGAATCCCGCTCGCTTTAGCAGAGATCGTGTAACAATCATTTTTCGAAAGAATTGCGGCCACAGCTTCACGGTCTTCAAGCGCGCGCTTCGCCTCTGCTGTTGAGGCTTTATCTAACTTTATTTCAAGTTGGCTAAGCAAGTCCAATAACACATTCATGCTCGCCTTTCCGCTGACGGTGCGGTACCAACAGCCGACGTTTACCTGGGGGCTGTTGTAGTTGATCAGACATACTGGGATGTAACGGCACCGAATTTTTTTGAGAGCTGCGACGCGATGCATTCCGTCGAGGACAACCAAGGTATCTACATCGGCGATTATCGGATGCTTCAACATGCCGCTGGACATTATCCAGTCAACCATCGAGTTGAGCAACTCCGGGATTATCTCTTCATGGATATGGAGTTTGCCAAGTTCGACCAGCTTTATCTGGAACGTCAAACCTCCCGCTCGG
>JBGPSS010000120.1:0-3092 GCA_041490225.1 Hadesarchaea archaeon | reverse complement strand
AGGACATCAGGAGATGTCAGATAGCGGCCATCGTCAAGAAGCTGAAAGATAACATAGACTTGGCAAATTTAGACGAACAGGAACCCAAAGCAATCGTTGAAAACAAACTCACCTTCGATGTAGAACCCGACGCGCTATCAAATGTTGCAGTTGCTGGAGTCGACGGAGGCGTGCTGAGCGAGGCGCTGCACGGCCTCGACCTCATACTCACGCGCGCTGTCGCTGCGATATTTCGCTATCGCGACGGACGACTCTCGATTGCGGATTATTACCCGAGTGAGTTGCCGGAGCCGCACCTCATACCAGTCGTCGAGCCGTTGGATGCCAAGGAATTTGAACTCGTCGCGAGCATGCAAAGGCAGCTCATGGAGCTTCGGCTAGCCGTGGAGGTTGCAAGTTCTGGCGGCGCGGACATTCTGCTCTTGGATGGTTCGGTCGTGCCCCAGTATGTCGACCGCTTCCCGCACGGCAAGAGAGTCACGAAAACATATCGGGAGCTCCTAGAGTCTTTTTCAAACCTCTACGAAGTTTGTGAGAAGTCAAATATCCTGCTCGCCGGAATCGTAAAGGACAGCAGGGGCACGCGATTCCTCGACATCCTGAGGCACAAAATCATACAAAAACTCGTCGATGACCAAAACATTCATGGCAATGATTGTTCGATCCTCCTGCGGAGCGATGACATTCTCGCGAGCTCGCGCGACACGGCATTTTTGGAGTACATGCTCGAAGTCGGCGAAAGAAGCTGTGTGTTCAAGTACGCAGATGCGCCTGGAGCACTTCTAGACCTGAACAAATGGAGTAAAAAAATCCACGCGTTCTACATCAAGACAGTTCCATATGATTACCCGTTGAGAGTAGAGTTCGTCGACCAGCGCGGCGAGCCTACGAAAACTGTAGAGCGGGTGGCATCTGTAGTCTATGCTCTTTCACAAGATCACGACGCCTACGGCTTGCCCTCCGTGCTCATCGAGGCAGACGCCTGCGCCAGGCTCGCGGAGAGCGACCTCGACATCGTGCACGATAGTATCGTCGACCGCCTCGGGCCATCTGTGTTCATGGACCTCCGCCGCAACCGGAGACCGTTATGAGGGATGTCGATGGAACTCGGGACAGTTATCACCACTCTCGAAGGGCCGTCGCCCAGCGGGTTCTCCTTCGTCGTGACATGTAACAGTAGAGAGATACCTGTGCGGCGTGGCCAATTCGTAGAGCTCGAGACGGAAGAGGGCAAGATGATCGCCTCGGTTGTCAACGTCATCAAGACGAATCGATACTTCATGCGAGCCGAGTCCGTCAAGGAATACGAGCGGGGCGGCAAGACGTTCACATCGATCTTTCCAGCCGATCGTTGGGAGTACATCATCGCTGACGCTCGCGTCGTCGGCATCCAAGCTGACGGCGGCTTGGAGAGGACGAGCTTCCCGCCATCGCCAGGGCAGAAGGTGTACGAAGCTGAAGCGGGGACGCTCTCGCACTTCCTCGGTCTTGACCATGATGGCGGGATCGAAATCGGCAAGCTGCGATATCATGACATCCCCGTCAAACTGGACCTGACGAAGCTCCTGCGCAAACATGTCGCCATCCTCTCAATGAGCGGCGGCGGAAAATCATACAGCGCATCGGTGATGATAGAAGAGCTGCTCGAGCGCCCGCCGGAGAAAGGACGCGTCGGGGTCATAGTTGTAGATGTGCACGGCGAGTACTCGAGTTTGGCAGAAAAAGGCGGAGAAGCCGATTATTCCTGCCACGTTTCAATCATTCGCGGGCATGAACTCCGCATCGGCGTGCCGAACATGAACGCCCATCAGTTCAAAGAATTTTTGTCCGAAATCACCGAGGTCCAAGTGCGGGAACTCCAGCGCGTGCTCGATGAGCTACGCAGGGAGATGCACTCCGGCAAGGGACCATTCGGGCTGGACGAGGTGATCGGGAAGATAGAGCAAAACGGCGAGCTCCACAAGCAGCTCCAGCAGGCTTTGCTCGGTTGGCTCTTCAGCCTCCGATCGCTGGGCATCTTTGAAAATGTTGATAATCCCAACTGGGAGAGCGCGGTCGAGCCTGGGGAGGCGGTGATAGTCGACCTGAGCGACATCGTGAGCCTGCGCAAGAAGCAGATGCTGATAGCTTACATGGCGCGGCGGTTGTTCAACGCACGCAAAAATCATCGCGTTCCACCCTTTGTACTCTGCTTGGAGGAAGCGCACCAGTTCTGCCCAGAGGGCACGGCGATATCGAAGGGGATAATCGAGACGATCGCGCGCGAGGGGCGCAAGTTCTACGCCTCGCTGATCCTGATAAGCCAGCGCCCGGTGAGGTTATCGACGACGGTGCTGTCCCAGGCGAACACGAACATCATCCTGCGCGTGACAAACCCTTACGACTTGGACCACATCAAGCAGTCATCCGAATGTATAACGAGCGAAGTGGCGGAGATGATATCATCGTTGCCGGTGGGGGAGGCGCTGATAGTTGGTGAGGCCGTGAATTATCCGATTTTTGTCAAGATACGCAAGAGGCGCTCCCGCGAGTCGACGCATGGCATCAGCTTGGAGGATGCGGCGCGAGATTTCGAAAGGCGCAACAACCGCGCGAAGGAAGATGCAAAGGCGTTCATGTAGGCCGCCGATGCGATTTACTTCGATGCTTGTCACATATAACGGTTTGAGCGTATCTGAAGTCTCGTCGTTAGGATGGATTTGGGCGGAGTGCCGAAGGCACGAAGCCAGATACGCTCTGTTATACGCCGTTGCCATGTTTAAATCCTGTGAATAAATATCTAAATTTGCCGTTTTGTGTTTCTAAATTTGAATAGTCTTTCCAATTTAAGATATATTCACCTTTCAGTATTATAGGCTCCACTCTTCCGCTCATAGTTCCTTTGGATGTTCCCTCTTCCCAATTCAACTTACCCTTAATAGCTTTTCCTTCATGAATTCTAAAATCTTTGTCTGCCGTGTTTACATCCCATGCAGGCACTTTCCAATAGGACTCGTCATTTGTAAGGAAAATAGCAAATCCAGTACTATCACGATATGTTTCCAAGGCTTTTTCCAGCCTTGAAATATCTTTAACGAAATCATACCTGCCTT
>JBGPSS010000119.1:0-3216 GCA_041490225.1 Hadesarchaea archaeon | reverse complement strand
GGCTGGGCGATCTTGAAATCATCCATAAACGAGGAAAGAAAGGCACTAGAACAGCAGCTTCGGTAGAAGGAAAAATAGGTGCCCTGCTTGCCTACATCAAAGGCAAGGTGAGCGCTGAAAAAGCAGAAGCAGAAGAGGTTGAATTCTACGTGCCACCGAGAATAAGAAAACTCGAAGGAATAGCAGAACATGTTTTTCCATCAATATTTGATTCTGTCCCATCTATCATATTGTGTGATAATCTAGAAAAACAGGCGATGCCAGAGTTTAAGGCATTTATATCAGAGGTGCTCAGCCTTCTTCCAGGCAATGTTTTAATTGTAGCAACCGCCAACGTTACTGAACTTGATTCAAATACTCTCCAGAAGTGCTATGATGTTTTCGATATGTTCTCGATGATGGAGAAAGTGGATTCTCCTATGAAGCTAAGGGAGTTCATAGATGGGAGGATGCTCAGGTATTCAAAAAAGACCACTCTTCCACTTTCGTTTGATAGAAAATCTATAGATGCCATTTTCGGCCGAACCGGCGGTAATTTGCGGGAATCTTTTCGCTATTGCCTCTATGCTATTCAGAAGTTCCAGAAGAACATAACTTACACTATGATGTTAAAAGCTATCCAAGCCAGCGACGCACCACGCATCGAAGTTCTTGACGAAACTGACAAGACACTCCTCTACTTCATTGCGAAAAGACCCCCCACGCTGAAAGAAGTCTTCGAAGGTTTGAAAAACGAAGAAAGCATCGAAAAAGTTACTTTAAGAAAAAGACTGGACAACTTGGTTATCCTCGGATTCATAAGAAAAGATTTGGTAAGGTCTGGAAGAACCCGCGTTGTCAAGTACATTTTACCCGAAACGTTGAAGAAGATTTTGGCATCACCATAAACATCCAAGCGTGCCCGTGTTTTTCCAACCGCGTGGATTCCTAAAAGCTTAAATATTAGAATAACGAAATACAGCAATATAGGGGGAGGTATTGCTGTGACAGAGGAACTGGGCCAAATCATCAAGAGATTGAAGCAAATCGAAGAAAGGCTTGCAGCATTAGAAGCTATGTCGAAAACGCCAAAGCGGATGCTAAAGACTCCGGCACCTAAACGTGGTATAACGGATCAAATACTTGCCTTGATAGAAGATGGCTTTTTTGATACGCCACGTACAATAACCGACATCAAAATTAAGCTTGCTGAACGTGGATACCCTTGCCCTATCACCACCGTGTCAGGTTTGTTGCTAAAATTAGTGAAAAACAACCAGCTGAAACGGGAGCTAGTAGCTGACAGATTTAAATATAGAGTGCCTTGACGGTGTTGTTATGGCAAAAGAAAGTAAAATCAAAAACATTTTTCTGGAGCTTCTCCAAAGTGGCTATTTCGGCGAGTGGAGAACCCCTTCAGATGTAATAAAAAAATTGAACCAAAGGGGCCTCACAATCAAAGGTAGAAAAGTTGGAATGGTGTGTACAACGCTAACAAAAATGTGCCAAGATCCAGCGACTGGATTAGAAAGAGAAGATATACCTAAAGAAAAGAGAGTTGGGGACGAGAAATGGCGGTTTAAAAAAGTGAGGTAGAAGATAGCGATGAATAAAGAAATCAACAAAGTATTAAAGGATCACGAAAGTAGGCTCAAGGAATTGGAGAGAATAGTATCTGAAAAAAAAGTTAGTATTAATACTTTGGATAAATTTGAAGGATTAAATGGTGGCATAAGTCTACTGATAAAAAATAACTTCGTAGATTCACCCAAGTCTTTGAGAGAAATTAGTACCGAACTTGAAAGGGAGGGCTATTATTACGGTATTGCAGCTATTGCTAAAGCTCTGAGTGTCGATTTTATGAAAAAGAAGAAGATTCTAACTAGAGTCAAAGACGGCCAAATTTGGAAATATGTAATAAGAAAGTGATTTGATGCCTATTCCTAAAAAAGTCAAAGAAAGTCTAGACTCGTTATTATTCAGATCAGGTTCTATTAATGAAATGATCAAAACGTTGATACTAAAAGGGATAATAATAGAATCTCCAACAACTTCAGAAGAAGTTGCAAGTCAAATTAATGACAGATTTGGGGAAGTCGTCAAGACAAGTCACATAAATGTTTATATGAAGCCCTTTCAGAGAAAAGGCATAGTAGTTGGTTATGCGGTAAGAGAAGGTAAGGCAAAGAGAAAAATTTGGTTGGGTTCCTGGATACCCAAAGAAAATTTTATTTCTAGCTATAAAACCCGCGGAATTCCCTTTTCCAAAGAACTTGTCGATGCGCTTGGAAAGAAGTTTGATATCGAAATTAACGATTTGCATTTAGTCTATGGAAAAAGTGGGGATTGTACAGCTTTTTTACTCAGAAAAATATTGGAAAAATCTATTTTTCTATCGTTTGCTAAACAGGGGTTATTAGATAAACTTCGTGACTCGCAGGGCAACTTTAGAGGGTTGGAGGAGATGATCGGTATAGCCAGCAACGAAAAAATTAAGGGAGTTCCTTTTATTTTGCCAAAAACAGCGAAACAGATAAAAGGGATAAAATTTCTTGGGGATGCTGCCGCTCACAACTTTTTAATTAATATTAAGCCGGATGACATTACACCATATCTCCCATTTATAGTCACGGCTTTAAAAGAACTCTCTCAAAAACTATAGTCGAATACTCTTGAACTTTCTAGAGAACTCCATAGACTTCGCGTGCGTAACTCATGTAACCTAAAATCAATTAATGTGCAAGAACATGAATAAATGTGCAGAACTGAATAAATGTGCAAAGCCCCACGAAGGAAAACATTTATAAGGAATAAATTTTTCACGCTTCTTAAAAAATTCCCCCCACTCATAAAACTAAATATACCACAAGCCGAAACCATCTCGGTGGCTGGGCCGATGAAGCTCCGCAGCGGGGAAGTTGTATCGGGCTTCCGTCGATATTTTCGTTTTTCCGGTGACGGCAGCGAAGAAATATTTAACAACTGTGGTTTAAGAGAAAAGGTAAGCTGTACAACTGAGAGATGAAAATGACAACATACTCCCACTCCAAGCTCGCCAAGTTCGAGGACTGCCCCCGGGCGTACAAGTTTGCCTACATAGAGAAGCCCGAGGTCGAGGGGTTCGAGACCGCGGACGCCTTCATGGGATCCCGCGTCCACGAGGTCTTGGAGCACCTCTACAACGATCTCAAGCACGAGAAACGCAACTCCCTCGAGGAACTGTTGGCGTACCACGGC
>JBGPSS010000118.1:0-3249 GCA_041490225.1 Hadesarchaea archaeon | reverse complement strand
TTTTTACTCACAGCCATCTTGATGATTTTGCCCCAGACGCCCTCGCTCGGGTGTGGATATCCAAGCGGTGTGAGCGCCACCACGCGGATCCCCTTCGGTATCTTCAAGAGCTCCTTGACTTCATCTTCATTGAAGAACCCAAGCCAGCATGTACCCAGCCCTAGGTTGGCGGCCGCCAGCACGAGATGCTCCATCGCGATCGCCACATCCACGAGGTAGTAGTCCTGCCCGCGGCTCGTCCCGCTTCGTTTCGGGTCGCCGCATGCTACGATCATGACGGGCGCCTTCTTGGCCCAGAAATTGAATCCCTTGGCGAGCTTTGCGATGATTTCCTTGTCGCGGACGACGATGAAGTGCCAGCACTGCTTGTTCGCCCACGATGGCGCGAGCTGTGCGGCCTCAAGGCACTTTGCTATCTTTTCCTGCTCAACCGGCTTATCTGCATACCTTCGGACGCTTTTGCGCACCTGAATAACATCATCAAATTTCATATAAGTCGCTTTACATTTTGGTATGGTGCTATTTTAGTTTTCTGTAATTTTGATTAGATCAAGCCAACTTCACAGTTTTTATGCTGCACTCCTTGAAGCTCGTCAAAACGATTTTTCTAATTTCGTTGAAATCTGGACCATAGAAGAGGTGACTTCCGCACTTGCAATCGCTCGAGCCGAAGCCAGCGATAGGTTTCATACGTTTCGCCAGCTCTACTGCGACGGCACACTCCTTTCTTTCTGTCGTCTCCCCCTGTATGACATCTATCACCCTGCCCCTCGTGAGGAGATGGTCTATATGCCAGTGGATTTTTTTGTTTTCACCAACATGTCGTTGGACCCGCGCTTCCAAGCCGCCGAGCGCCGAGCCGACGTAGGCGTAGTAGCCAGCTTCGAGTTTCAGGTCCCCTAGTGCCCCGATGCTGAGCTGGATATCGTACGGCACGTGGATGAGCAATACATAGGTTCCGCGCATGGGTCTCGATTAGACTTCGGTGGTGGCGCTACTTTTGTCTTCCGCAAGCTTCGATTATTTTAAAAATGGTGCAAAACCCTAGAGCTCAACATCTAAGCCTAATTTTACACAGAGCTCTTTGTAGCGATTACGCACGGTGACTTCGGTGACCCTCGCGACCTCCGCCACATCCCGTTGCGTTCGCCTTTCTCCAGAGACAACGCTGGCAATATAGACCGCTGCAGCTGCCACTCCCGTCGGCCCGCGCCCCGATGTCAGCCCCTTCTTCGTCGCCTCCTTCAAGAGCTCGATGGCTTTTGTCTGGACCTCGCCGGTGAGCCCGAGCTCGCTCGCGAACCGTGAAACGTAGTCTATTGGGCTGGTAGGCCTCAAGTGGATGAGCAGCTCACGCGCTATGAAGCGGTAGCTGCGCCCGATCTCCTTCTTGCCGACTCGAGAAACTTCTGCGATCTCGTCGAGCGTCCTAGGAACCTTACACTCCCTGCATGCAGCGTACAGTGAAGCGGCAGCGACGCCCTCAATCGAGCGGCCGCGGATGAGCCGCTCTTCGACAGCGCGCCTATAGATGACGGCTGCGGCTTCGCGGACATTTCGCGGTAGGCTCAAGTGCGAGGCCATACGGTCGAGTTCGGAAAGGGCAAATGCCAAGTTGCGCTCCGTGGCGTCAGAGACACGGATCCTGCGCTGCCACTTGCGAAGGCGGTATATCTGCGCTCTCTTCTTAGGCGTCAGGTCTTTGCCGTGGGAGTCTCGATCGCGCCAGTCTATCATCGTGGACAATCCCTTATCGTGTATGGTAAAGGTCATCGGGGCTCCGACCCGGCCGCGCTTCTCCCTCTGCTCCTGGTCGAAGGCGCGCCACTCTGGCCCCATGTCCATGATTCTCTCGTGGATAATCCGGCCACAGCCCGCGCATATCAGCTCGGCGTGCTCATAGTCGCGCACGAGCTTGACGCTTCCACATTCTGGGCATTTCCGTTCTTTTTCTAATCTCTCCACGCTCTCCCTCCTCTATAATATAGAGCTCCTTACCCACCAGCGAGGCGATATCGTCCTTGACCCCCATAGCTGGCCTTATACAGATGTATGGCATGCTCGTAGGCCCGAAGATGTCGATGATGCTGCCGACCCGCCTTTTGGCCCCGTCGTAGACTAGAGTGCTCTCCTTGGGTGCCTCGGAGACGCGCAAAACTAGCCCCCTTTTTGTGACGTGCGATACCTCTCCGAGCAGACGCATTTTTAAACTCCAAAAATTTAAATCCAGTTCTGTTAGTGATTAATAAGCCTTTCGTAATATATAAAAGTGAGGTTTTTCACAGCCAAGTCTTATTGTAAAGTAAAGTCGAAAAGCGTTAACCCCTTTTCTTACGTAGCGGGCATGGGAAATCGCAGGTCGCGCAGTCCGTTTCGATCGTGGGGTATCTTTCACCTTTTATAGCGGCCGCTAGCTGTTTGACCCTAGCGAGTTGTTGCGTTGCACCTCTTACAAGCAAGGTGACGCTGCCCTCGGCTCCAGATATGCCGCCCTTGCCAAGAGCAATGGCATCTGCCCCAGTGAGGATATTTATAGCCTCCAACTCTGTGATCACCTTCCCGAGCAATGGAGAAATGCCAATTGGCACCCCCGTCGAAAAAGATGCTTTGTCGATGCCAGCGAGCTGGGTGAGATCTGTGATTTTACTTGGGATGAATTTTTCTAGGCCCACGGCTACGATGAGGTTCACGCCACGTGAGGTCACGATACCCCAAATTTTCCCAACTGTGCCACCCCTTCGGCTTGCAAGGAATACGCCCGCCATCCAGCTCGGGTCCAGCGCGTTCGCCCCTTTTATGAAAGCGTCGTTCGAAGTCATGTCGAGGAGCACATCTTCCATTTTGTCATCGACGACTTTCCCCTTGCGGATTATGATTTCCTTCGTGCGCTTCTCCGCTGGCAGGACGCATGTGCCTTTTGGTAGGACGATTCCCGCGGCGAATTTTTCTTTATCGATCTTGCGCCCGAGCAATTCCTCGGCCACAAATGCGTTGGTGGTGCCTACCGTCACAATCACGATGCCGTTGCGAAGAGCGTTCAAAACTTCCGGCAACTTTGCAACCGCTTTGGCTATCAACCGCTTGGACTCCGTCGGCGTTAGAGTAATTTGGGCTTGAGGCATTCGCATCAGCTTTAGAAAAGTTATGGTTTTGCGCTTTCTTGCGTTGGAGCTGCAGTTTCAGCGATGGGCTCCTTTTTGGCTTCGATGAGCACGGCGCTGATGGCACCCTCCTGACCAGGTCTACCGG
>JBGPSS010000117.1:0-3313 GCA_041490225.1 Hadesarchaea archaeon | reverse complement strand
GTCTTCGTCGGCTCTGGCATCTTCAAATCCGCAGACCCGGCGAGGATGGCTCGGGCGATAGTCGAGGCGACGCGCTACTACGATGATCCGCAGGTAATGCTCGACGCGAGCAAGGGGCTCCCACAGGCGATGCGCGGGATCGACATCAAGGCGCTCAAGGCTGAGGAAAGGATGCAGGTCAGGGGCGTCTAGCGGTTTTTCTTCTACATCCACAGCAGTTGCACCAATAGGTATGCAACCAAAACTGAAATTACGCTAGCTGGAACGCTTATTTTCATATACTCCTTGAGCTTTATTTTATGACCGCGTTTTTCGAGCATTCCGCAGGCGAAGACGTTGGCAGTCGCGCCCACTGGTGTGATACTCCCACCGATCCCGGTGCCGATTATCATACCATAGAGGAACGGGAACGGGCTCATCCCCATCGACGTTGCCAAGCTCGTGCAGACTGGAATCATCAGTACCGTGTACGGGACGTTGTCCATGAAGGAGGAGAGGGCAACAGAGAGCCAAGTGACGATCGCAAGAGTCAAAACTGGGTTGTCAAGTCCGATCCTGAACAATGCGCTTGACAAGTCCTGCAAAATCCCAACCGCTTGTACTGCACCTATGATGACGAAGATTCCGAAAATGAACGCGAAGGAGTTCCAGTCAAATTCGATGATCATCTCCTTGAGTACCTTCCGTCCGAGCACGAGCGAAATTATGCCTATTGCCAGACCAATCAAACCCGGCCTAACGCCGATGTAGGAGTTGAAGGCTAGGGCGAGCACTCCACCGATGAAAAGAGCGCTAGGTGCATAGTCCATCTTTGTTTTTTCTTCTTCGGTTGTGATTTTTTTATCCATTTTTCTGAAGTTCAAGTAATATAGTACAGCCAGCCCAACAACCGCGCCGATGATGGCGATTATGCCCAGGCCTAACCTTCCTTGGAACCAGTAGAAATCCATAAAATTCATCCCGCTTTCTGACGCTAAAATCAAGGCTGGCGGGTCAGCTACCATGCTGACAGTTGTAACCATATTGGCGCTTATGACGATTGGGATTAGATAATGGAAGAGGGAAGATTTGGTCTTCTTTGCGGCTTCTATCGCTATCGGAGCCATGATGAGGACGACGCCCACGTTTTCCAAGAAACTGGAAAGAAAGGCAGTTATAGCGCAAAGAGAAAGCAGAGCCATCCCCTCGTTTTTGGTTTTGTGCAGGATATGTTTGGCCAAATGTGCTGGAACTCCACTTTTTGCGAAGACAATAGCGAGCATCAAGAAACCCCAGTAGATCCCCAGCACATCCCATCTGATGGAGTCGTAAACATTTTGTGTGGTCATATTGCCGGAAGGTATTAGCAAGACCAGTAGGAGAAGAGCAGAAACAAGTGCCACATACGCTATTCTAATTTTTCTTGACATTACCAGCACATAGCACGCTATGAAGATGGCGAGTGTCGCGATTTTGAACACAACTGGATCCACTTATTCACCTCTCTAAAATAGTACCATGAATTATTAAAACAGGCGCCCAGAGTTCATGCTTAATTTAATTAGTGGTTGAATTGAATGTGCTGGTTGAGTGATGGTCATGAAAATTGGGATAATCGGTCTGCAAGGCGCGGTGAGCGAGCACATCGAGGCGGTTAAGCGAGCGATGCACAAGCTCGGCATCGATGGCGAGGCGGTGTGGGTCGATAGGCTTGAGCAGCTCGATGGAGTCGACGGCATCATAATTCCGGGGGGCGAGAGCACGACGATAGGCAAGCTGATGCTCACCACCGGCCTCCTTGAAAAAGTGAAGCGGGTGGCCGCGGGTGGGACGCCGATATTGGGCACGTGCGCCGGGCTGATAACCCTCGCGAAGCGCGGCGACGAGTCGGTGAGGAGGACCAAGCAGCCGCTCCTCGGCCTCATAGACATCGGCGTCGTCCGCAACGCCTTCGGCAGGCAACGCGAGTCTTTTGAGGTTGACCTTGAGATCCCAGCGCTCGGAAAGGAGCCGCTGAGGTGCGTCTTCATCAGGGCCCCCGCTGTCGAGGAGGTTGGACGCGGCGTCGATGTTTTGGCCGAATTCAAAGGCAAAATCGTGGCCGTGCAGCAGGGCAAGCTGATCGGCGTGGCGTTCCACCCCGAGCTTACCTCAGATACCCGCCTGCACGAGTATTTCTTGAGGCTCTGCCAGCAGAAATCACATCAAGCCTATCAAAGATATAAACATATTGATAAAACTTGATGATCTCAGAAAAGTTGAGGCGCATGATTTGGAGCATGATAGAGATACCTATGAAGAGAAAATAAAAAATGCAAGTGAAATCCGACACCTGTATACAGGCAAGAAATTATCAAAAGATTTCGTCGAGAATGATTTTTTGGTTTTTCAGTATAACATTATCAATGAACTTGCGGAGTTTCTGACTCGGTTCAATGAATTTATAAAATGAGAGATTTTTTGTTTGTTACACGTGTAAAGTGGGAATCACCGCACGGGTTGTTATTTTAACTTTTTCGAGCGACTTTTTCTATGCGGTCGATGATCTCACGTAATCCTAAATCAGTTTTTTCGGCTATCTTTTTCGCATCCTCGTACTCCGCGGCCAATCCAATTAGCTTCTTCCCGTCGCGCGCCACCTTGACACAGGCCTTGAATTTTTTCCCGGAGATCGTGACCTCGATCTGTAGAAGTTCCCGCTCGAGCACGTAGCGCCTCGTCGGCGTGAAGCGGACGCCGAGGGTACCCGTGTGCAGCATCAGCAGGCGCGCGAGTTTTTCGGCATCCTTGGGTTTGGCGAGCACCTTGACCAAAAACCCAGACCTGCCCTTCTTCATCACGATCGGCACGGCGCTCGCGTCTAGAGCTCCAGCAGCCATCAATTTTTCGATAACGTGCGCGATGACCTTGCCAGAAACATCGTCCAGGTTCGTCTCGAGCACGACGATGTCATCCAAACTTGGCGAGCGCTTTCCTGTCTCGCCGATTAACACGCGGGCGATGTTTGGGTCATACAGCTCCTTTTCTCCAGCGCCGTAGCCCACGGACTTCACTTTCATATCAGGAAAATGATCCACGAACCCATCGGCGAGCGTGACCAGCAAAGCTGCTCCAGTTGGCGTGGTCAGTTCAGCATCGATGGCCTTCCCTTGAATTGGGAGTCCTTTCAAAATCTCCATCGTCGCCGGTGCAGGTAGCGGGGCCAAGCCGTGGCCCGTCGAACTTATGCCGCGACCGACAGCGACTTCGCTAGCGAGCACCTTGCATTTCAGCAGGCCGAGCTCATGTGCAGCAGTGCAGCAGCCGACGATGTCAGCTATGGCATCAGCCGCGC
>JBGPSS010000116.1:0-3387 GCA_041490225.1 Hadesarchaea archaeon | reverse complement strand
CGGAGCCGAGCATGGTTCTCGTCGGGATGAATGGTATCCCCATCGCTCCGGCCGCGAACCTTTGTACCATCCCGAAGTTGCTGTAGTCCTCCCATTCGATCAGGCCCCTCTCGACCGCGCGCCTGAAGCGGGGACCGATGCGGGAGAATGCTTCATCGGCCTCATACGCGAGTTCAACTCTCTTGACGCAGCCGGCACCAATCAGCATGTCGAGGTCGCCGCCTGGGGAATGGCCGTAGAAATGGAGATTTCTCTTCTTTTGCCTGATGAGTTCGTGGACGAAGGCCATCGGGTGGCGCTGGGTGGTGAAGCCGCCGAGCGAGATATGAGCGCCGTTTGGCACTAATTTCGTCGCTTCGCGCAAGCTCATAATTTTGCCATCAATTTCCGATGCCACCAGTTCACCTCTATTTCAAATTGGGGGATGATATAAAAAAGAAGTGGTCATAAACTTATATCTGCGCTCGTAAATTACTTTTTGAGATTAGATAGTGAAAAAGCAGTCCGTTGGAACCGCGAGCATAGGGGTCGGGGCTTTTCTCTTTGCGCTCGGAGTCGTCTGCATCGTGCTCACTTTTCTGAACATCACGCCAAATCAGTTTTGGATTATTTCGTGGATCAACAATTATGTTATCGGCTCTATAGGCGTGGTCGTGGGTATGCTGCTGCTGGGGTATGGGATATACACGCGCAAATTGCTTGGGGCGTACGCGGAGAAGGTCGAGAGGCTTGAACAGGTAAAGGCCGAGCAAGCGCAGAGGCTGAGGCAGAAAACCATCGCGCTCAAGAAGAAGGAGGTCGAGGTGGAGCGCAAAGAGGCTGTTTTGCGGCTCACTAAGGGTCAGCTTAAGATTAGCAGAAAGGAGGCAGAGCGGAAAACTGCGCAGATGTACCGTGTGCGCGGGAAGTTGGGCGATCGGAGCAAACGACTGAAGCGGATAGAAAAAATCGCCAAATTCAAGAAGAAAAAGTAGGGTTCGATAACTTTAGAAGTACAAGGTTTTCCCAACCCATTATTTTTGTTTTTATGTCCTCAAAAGCAAGGCTAGCCATAACAAGATTGGATGTTATAGCTGGTGAAGTGATACATACTTTAATTTAGAAAATAAATTATAACCGCCTTGGTGAGAAGACGAAGAAAAGCTCGATATTGCTTGTCGGCATACTCGTGGCATCGTTCGTGCCACTCCTGCTCGTGACGCCAGTGGCACAGGCAAATTCAGATAGTAGTTCCAACTGGTGGAATACGAGCTGGTCGCGCCGCAGGCCCATAGCGATAACTGGCTCGCATCCTGAGAACTATCAATTAAAAATTGTCATCTCTTATGATTCGGACATGCGCTCGGACTACGGCGACCTGCGCTTCTTGGAGAACGATAATACAGGCGTGCTGAACTATTGGATAGAGAACTATACTGCGGATAATGCTACCGTCTGGGTAAAGAGAGTAGAGAATGTTGATAGCACGATTTACATGTATTACGGTAATCCGTCCGCGAGTTCTGCAGACAATTGGGAGAACACCATATTACCATATACAGATTCACAGGCTACAGATAATGCGAGCTGGAGTGCACGAAAGCGCCACACATCTGTTGTTTTCGATGACAAGATATGGGTAATTGGCGGGCGTGATAATAATAATAACCTCAAGAACGATGTATGGTGCTCATCTGACGGCACGACGTGGATTCAAGTAACGGATAACGCAAGCTGGGCAGCGCGAGAACATCACACATCTGTTGTTTTCGATGACAAGATGTGGGTAATTGGCGGGTGGGCTGGTGCAGGAAGCTATGAGAACGACGTGTGGTATTCTTCAGACGGTGAGAATTGGTTTCAGGCTACAGAAGCAGCGGGATGGGCAGGACGCGAAGCTCACGCATCTGTTGTTTTCGATAACAAGATGTGGGTTATGGGTGGTATAGTCCCACCAGTCGGGAACGACGTGTGGTATTCTTCAGACGGTGAGAATTGGTTTCAAGCAACAGACGCAGCGGGATGGGATGCACGAGAGGCTCCCATATCTATTGTGTTCGATAACAAGATGTGGATAATTGGGGGATATACAAATAAATTCAGGAACGACGTGTGGTATTCTTCAGACGGTGAGAATTGGTTTCAAGCAACAGACGCAGCGGGATGGGCAGGACGCGAATTTCACGAATCTATTGTTTTCGATAACAAGATGTGGGTTATGGGTGGAGTTATCAGTGCCACGCCCCTAACAAGGGCGAACGACGTGTGGTATTCTTCAGACGGTGAGAATTGGTTTCAAGCAACAGACGCAGCGGGATGGACTGCGCGATACGATCAATCATCTGTCGTGTTTGATGATAAGATGTGGGTCATGGGTGGCAATATTGGCGGTGCTTCGGCATCAAAGAATGATGTATGGCGGTTGCTGCGTAGTTATGTCTCCCCAGAGCCGACAGTGAGTGTAGGGAGCGAAGAGCCACGACCAAATTCACCTGATAATCTAATGGTAGAAAATCAAGTCTCACCGCAGCGATTGACGACTTTCACGCCGGAATTTTCCTTCCGCTACACCGACAACGATAATGCCAACAGCAGTATGGTTCACATTCAGGTTGGAACCAGCGCGAGCGATAACTCGATGTGGGACAACCAGCAGGTAGAGAACGTTGAGAACGGCGCCACGATCTCGATAATATATGCGGGCACAGCACTCCAACGGGATATTCAGTATTATTGGCGTGTGCGAGTGAGAGACAACGAAAATAGTTGGAGCTATTGGAGCGACAACGAAAACTTTAGATTGAATCGGTTACCTGTGGCTGAGAACCAAAAAACCGATGGGCAAGTGAATCCAACTGGGCTGATGACGTTCACCCCGACGTTCAGCTGGGATTATTCGGACAATGATAACGATGCACAGAGCAATTATCAGGTTCAGGTTGGGGTGAGCGAGAACGATAACTCAATGTGGGATAATACTGGTGCGGCGCTAACTCAGATAACCTACTCAGGGAGCGCCCTCGCTCGCGGCGCCACCTATCACGTCCGAGTGCGAGCCAAAGATAATTACGAGTGGAGCTCATGGATCAACGGCACTTTCGCGTTGAACAACTCGCCAACTGTGACGGTGGGCAGCAGCACGATCGAACTGGGGTTGGTGGATGTAGGGGACGCACCGGTGATATCCACCCCGACTCTAACAATAAAGCTGAGCATAAAAGCTAGGGCCGATGATTTGCTCATCTATTACGCCCGTATAGATGAACTCCCGTCGATACCGAACGCGGGCACGATCCCATTCTACTTCAACATAAGTACGAATAATCCAGATGCGATAGGGGATGTGACTTTGACATTCGACATCCCCAAGAGCTGGGTGGCCGCGAACGACATAATACCGTCGACCCT
>JBGPSS010000115.1:0-3397 GCA_041490225.1 Hadesarchaea archaeon | reverse complement strand
GGTTTGACAGGGAAATCGAAATTGGTGTGCCAGACCGAGACGGTCGCAAAGAAATTTTGCAGATTCACACTCGTGGCATGCCGCTCGCCAAGGGCGTAGACCTAGATCATTTTGCAAATGTAACTCACGGTTTCGTCGGCGCCGACCTCGAAGCTCTCGCGAAGGAGGCGGCGATGAGCGCACTTCGCAAGATTTTGCCGGAGATCAAGCTCGATGAGAAGGCCATCCCACCAGAAGTGTTGGAAAAACTTCAGGTGACGAAGGATGATTTCGACAACGGGTTGAAGATGGTCGAGCCCTCGGCGATGCGCGAGGTCTTGGTAGAGGTTCCGAACGTTCGCTGGGAAGACGTCGGCGGCCTAGAAGAAGCGAAGCAGGAGCTGCGCGAGGCGGTCGAGTGGCCGCTGAAACATCCCGAGGCCTTCAAGCGCATGGGGATAGAGCCGCCCCACGGCATCTTGATGTATGGTCCGCCTGGCTCCGGCAAGACTCTGCTCGCGCGCGCGGTCGCGACGGAGAGCGAGGCGAACTTCATCGCGATCAAGGGTCCAGAATTGTTGAGTAAGTGGGTAGGAGAATCCGAGAAGGGCGTGCGAGAGACATTCCGAAAGGCGAGGATGGCAGCCCCTGCGATAGTATTCTTCGATGAAATGGATGCGATAGTACCAAGTCGCAGTTCAGGTTTCGGCGATTCACACGTGACCGAGCGGGTGATAAGCCAGCTGCTGACGGAGCTCGATGGTCTTGAAAAGCTGGAAAACGTGGTCGTGCTTGCGGCGACGAACAGGCCAGATCTGATAGACTCGGCGGTACTTCGACCAGGCCGGTTCGACAGGCTCGTGCTCGTGCAAGCTCCCGACAAGAAGGCGCGGCTCGAGATCTTCAAGATCCACACCAAGGGCATGCCGCTCGCAAAGGATGTCGACCTCAACGCGCTCGCCACGGAGACCGAGGGCTACGTGGGCTCGGACATAACGGCGCTCTGCAGGGAGGCCGCGATGCTCGTGCTGCGCCGCGATATAAAGGGCAAGGAAGTCAAGATGGCAGACTTCAGAGAAGTGATGAATAGAATCAGACCGAGCGTGACGAAGGAGATAGAGAAGAACTACGCGGCGTTCAGCGGACGATCAAGCAAGCGCATAGGTGAAGACGTTACAAAGATGCATTATTAAAGCTTTTAATAGATGTAGCAGATTTAGAACAGGAGGTCAAAGTTTGGGTCAGATATTTAGCAATAGGCTCAAGGGCATTGGCATCCTGACCGACAAGGGAATTCAGATCGGCCAGCTCCGTGATACTATAATCGATGAGGGAAACGGCAAAATACTTGCGCTTTCAGTCAAGCTCGCCAAGGGTGTAACCCTTCAGGGGCTCCAAAAGGATGAAGGCGGCAACCCATTGATACCGTTCAGCGCGGTGCTCGCGATGCGCGACTACATCGTCGTAAACGAGCGCGCCCTAGCAATCCATATGTCAAAGACTCCGCAGACACTGCCAGTTCAACCCGCCATACCATCGCCGCCTGCCAAGCCGGCTGAAGGGCAGCCACAGGAGCAGCCCAAGCAGTAATCACCACCCGAAGAAGAGCCTGGTGGCGAACTCGCTCGGCAGCCCAGCCGATTTTATTTTCTTAGCTGTCTTTTCGATGTCGTACTCCACGCGCCTCTGGATCACCTCGACCTCTTCTTTGATATCGAGAATGGCGTAGCTGGCCCTCGGGTCGCGGTCCCTCGGCTGGCCGACGCTTCCGGGGTTCACGACTAGTTTCCCTTGGATTATGTGAGTCATGGGCGCATGGGTGTGTCCAAGAATCACAACATCAGCCGCCACATCTCTCGTAAGTTGAAATAGTTCTTGGTTCGAAACATCGGGGAACACGTACTCGAACAGCGGGTCGCGTGGGCTCCCGTGCACCACGAACACCTTTTTCTCACCGAGTGTCATGTTCAGCTGCTCGGGCAGGCCGCGGAGATATTTTGCGTTGTCCTTGTCCAATTTTTCTGATGTCCAGAGCAGAGCTTGTGCGGCGATCGGGTTGAAGCCGCTTTTGTCTCGAGCGGTCGCGCCGTAATCGTGGTTGCCGAGCACCGCCCGCATGTCCTTCGATCGGGCCAGCTTGACCACTTCGTTCGGCTCGGCCCCGTACCCGACGAAATCTCCGGCGCATATGATGGAGTCGACCTTCGGCATGTCCTTGAGGACAGCTTGAAAAGCGTCGAGGTTCGAATGGATATCAGAGAGCACGCAAACTTTGATTTTATTTCCCCCTTTGTAGTTAGCCCACGAGGGAAAGTATTTTGTCGATGGCCTCCGCAACCCCATGTCCGTCTGGGCTTGAGGTGACGTGGGTGCTAGCTTTTTTTGCAGCCTCATGAGCGTTGGCTGGAGCGAAGCTGAGTCCAGCGGTCTGAAGCATCTCGACGTCGTTCGTGCCATCGCCCATCGCGGCGATATCTGCCGTGGTTATACCGAGCAGTGCAGCAACCTTACGCAACGCGTTTCCCTTGTTTATCGCCGGGCTTCTGATGTGTATCGCGAAACCGGAGTCCACCGCCACGAGGTCCAAGCCCTCGCGGCGAAAAACATCCATCGCCTGCTCGGCTGTTATCGTGCGCGTGAGCGTCAATCCAGTGAGGCGATTGTAGGAGCTGCGGGTCTGCTCGAGCCTACCAAATTTCTTTTCGAGCGCTTGCAACCCGCGGTCCGCATCGACCCTATCGCCGAGCACGTACTCTTGGCCGCTCTTCGGGTCGAGTACGACTCCGCCATCCTCAGCTATCAGCGGTCCAGATGCGCCGAGCATCGTCGCGATCCCCTCGGCGAAAGCGAGCAAGTTTCCGGTCGATAGCACAATCGGTAGACCAGCTGCCTCAGCTTTCCTGACCGCATTTATTGCAACGAGGTCTATCCTCCTATCTCCAGATGTCATCGTGCCATCGATATCCAAGGCAACAGCTCTGATCAAAAGAAACACCGATCAATCTTTGATGCCGCTCTCTGTTATGTTGAAAATAGATTCTCCCTCGGGCAGGCTCGGGCTATCGACTATGCGCGCTATTCGCCGCCCGCCCTTGGATTTCCGCATGTAGATGCGGGTCGTTGCGGAGTGTGCCAAGACGTGGCCGCCTATCGGCCTGGTCGGGTCACCGAAAAACATGTCTGGGCGCGCCTGCACCTGGTTCGTGACGTAGATGGCGACGTCCTTTAGATCCGCTATGCGGTGCAGGACCAAGAGGTGCCTGGCGAGTTTCTGCTGTCCAACGTGGCACGGAGTGACCTTCGCACATGGCTGATTGCGCGCACCGAGTTCGATCTGGCAGAGGCCATCCGGAAGATCGTCCAGGGGCCGGCCGAGGATCGGGAGAGCGTGCGGCGGCAGCTGCTCGACGCCCTGAGG
>JBGPSS010000114.1:0-3410 GCA_041490225.1 Hadesarchaea archaeon | reverse complement strand
CTGAAAGCGCCGTTGGGAAGCGCCTTGCCCACGATATCATCCGCTACGGGCCTGAGCTCAAGGCCGTCCTGTTCAAGCGTGGCCACGTGGTTCGTGCGGAGGATGTAGAGAAGTTGAAGGATGCGGGGAACTACTTCGTCTACGTCGATGATGGCAAAGAAAAGGGGGTGCACGAGGACGAGGCGGCGACGAGGATGGCCCGCGTTTTAGCAGGTGAAAATATCTCGTACACGAGGCCCAATAAGGCGGCAGTGTCATTATTGGCGGAAAAAAATGGGCTTTTGAATGTCAAGGCGGACGTTGTCAAAAAGATCAACCTCATTAAAGACTTCGTCTTCGCCACCCAAGCGAACAACGTGGGTGTGAGGAAAGGCGATGTGGTCGGAGTAGTGAAGATAATCCCGCTGACCATTGATGAGCGACGAATGAGGAAGGTGGAGGAGATTTTGAAGAAAAACAAACCTATCTTAAGGGTGGTTCCTCCAAAGGTCAAAAAAATCGGTGTCATAACGACGGGCACGGAGGTCTACGAGAAGAGGGTGAAGGATGGATTTGGTCCAGTGCTAAGGGAGAAGCTCGCCAGCTACGGCTTGGGCATCGAGGAGTCGGTTGTGTTGCCCGACGATGAGGATAAGATCAGGGAAA
Source organism: Hadesarchaea archaeon (assembly GCA_041490225.1). Taxonomy (GTDB): domain Archaea; phylum Hadarchaeota; class Hadarchaeia; order Hadarchaeales; family Hadarchaeaceae; genus DYFS01. The sequence goes on along the minus strand of JBGPSS010000114.1, from coordinate 2,765 downwards.
AAATCATCGAGTTCAGGAAGAAGGGCTATGAGCTCATATTGGTGACTGGAGGGATGGCCGTGGACTCTGACGATGTAACGCCAGCTGCTATAAGGGGAGCTGGCGCCGATGTCGTCTCCCGCGGTGTTCCAACTTTTCCAGGCTCGATGATCATGCTGGCTTACCTCGATGGCGTCCCTGTGATCGGGCTCCCAGCATGTGTCATCCCGGACAAGCGGACGAGCTTCGACCTGCTCCTCCCGAGGATTCTGGCGAAGGAAAAGATAACGAGAGAAGAGCTTGCCGAGATGGGGCACGGCGGTCTCATTCGGCAGTTATGAGGTTGAACAATGATCGGCGCAGTTGTCTTGGCTGCGGGCGAGTCGAGGCGGATGGGGGAGAACAAGCTCCTTGTCGAGATCAAGGGCAGGCGGATGATAGAATGTATAATTTCTTCGTTCGATGACGTGGCCGACGAGCTCATCGTCGTCCTCGGGCATAAGCCAGAGGAAGTTGTGCCGGTTTTGAAGGAGCTCGAGACGAGGTGGGTGGTGAACGAAAATTATGTAGAAGGGATGGTCTCCTCTTTCAAGAAAGGCCTAAATGAACTCAAACATTGTGATGCGGTTTTCTTGGCCTTGGGTGACCAGCCCTTCGTAAATCGATATTTTCTTCTGAAAGTCATCGATGTTTGGAAGGGTGGGGCGAAAATCGTGAGCCCCGTGCACAAAGGAAAAAAAGGGCACCCGGTGTTGTTCGATAAAAATTTGTTCAATGAAATTCTTTCCCTCGAGAAACAAGAGATGATTCGAGACGTCATCCATCGGCACGAAAGCGAACATCATCTGGTGGAAGCCGGCGAATGGGCGATAATAGATGTAGATACTCCAGAAACTTTAGAGCAACTAATCAGATCTTAACTGCTTTGGCTTCTCATCTTTTCGATTAGCTCGGCCGCTATGCTCACCGCGATTTCCTCGGGCGTCTGCGCCTTTATCTCAAGACCTATAGGTGCGTGAATCTTCCCGAGCGATTTTTTTGAAACCCCATCTCTGCGCAAAATTTCTTTGAGCTTGCGGGCCTTTTTCTCGCTCCCCAACAGTCCAATATAGGCTACTTGCTCACGGACGAATCTGCGCACTGCAGCGAGATCATATTTGGGATCGCCATGGAGAACTGCCACATAAGTATTGCGATCCACCTTCGCTTTTTTCAAAGCGCGAGCAAAATTTCTGTCGAAGATGAGCTTTGCATCTGGAAATCTTTTTTTCGTCAGAGTTTCCTTGTTGTTATCTACTACTATCACGTTGAAATTCAGAAAATTCGCTAGGTGATAAGTAGGCAGCGCTACGTGCCCGGAGCCCACGATCACCAACTTTGGTTTTGGTTCGACCACGTCGACGAACACTGTCGTTTCACCCCCGCACCATAGACCGGTATTCAATTGCCCCTTTTTGGTTCCACCATAAAAAGAAAACTTCAGGCTCTTGGACTTTCCCTCTTTTATCGCCTTCATAGCTTCTCGCCTGAGCTCTCTTTCGAAGAGCTCCCCGCCCCCGATCGTTCCGACGGTTTCTCCGTCGTCAGCTACTAACATCTTCCTGCCCGGCTCTGCTGGACCCGAGCCAATTTTCTCAACAACCGTGCAAAGCGCTACCTTCCTCTCAGCCGTTAGGAGTTCGCGAAGTTTATCAAAAATATTTTCTGCGCCTGACATGTTCTTTCCATCACTTTCTCTTGGCAGCGGCCCTCACGTAACCTCCGCGCTCTGCCCTGACATCCATGAGCGTGTAGAAAGCACCCTTATCATGTTTTTTTATTATGTCGAGCAATCGATGTGTATCTCTCCGCCTGAAGAGCACATTGTAGACAGGCTCTGGCCCCTTTAGGCCTATGCCTTGAATTATTGTGGCGCCGAAACCTGCTTCCCTGAGCTTGTGGGCTAAATCGTTGGAACGTTTTTTCGGCACGATGTACGCGAACATGTAGCCCAGAGCAATTTTTTCCTCGATGACGCTGCCTAAGTAGTTCCCTGACGCGAAACCCAAAGCAAAAGCGATCATGTAGTAAATTTTATCCAGCTGTGTGATTACTTGACTTATCGCTATTACCCAAATCAGTATCTCGAAGAAAGCGGAGATCGAGGCTACCCCTCTCCGCCCCCTGATGATGAGGATCTGCCTGACCGTGCCCATCGAGACGTCCGTAAGCCTAGCGAAAAATATCGCCAGAGTCCATGCGATGGCTTCGGTAGTAGGATCCGTGATAATCACCTTTTTAACAAATTTTAATAGAATACAAGCCTCGCATAAAGCTTACTGAGTAATCTAATCGTGCTAAACCATCTCTCTGCGCTTCGTCAACCATATGCTCAGTAAGAAGAAGACCACCGCGTACACCAACAATACTAAAAAGCTCAAGATCGGATCTGGGGTCTTTATCGCTCCAGCCATATGCCCACCGAAGCCTCCGAACGCCTGCGGGAGGGAAATCCCATACGTGGCGGTGACCGCATTTGCGGCGCGGTCGAGCAAAAACCATGGGTCGTAGCCAGCGTAGATTAGACTACTTGAAATGATCGAAAAGATTACCATGTATGTCAAAAGCGTGGCTATTGTTGCCCCCATGCTCCCCTTGAGCACAGAACTGAAGAGGAATGCCATACTTATCACGCTGCACGCCAGCATCAGCGCGATGGCTAGTGACCCAAATATCCCAATCGGCACTTGTCTGTAAAACCCAATCAAGGCAAAGGCTGAAATCAGATAGGCTATCGCCAGCACTGT
>JBGPSS010000113.1:0-3527 GCA_041490225.1 Hadesarchaea archaeon | reverse complement strand
GCCTTTTGGAGTGGTGCAGATAGGTCGCGGATATCGCAACGAGATCTCACCTAGGCAGGGGATAATCAGGTTGAGGGAGTTCACGATGGCTGAGGCGGAGGTCTTTTTCGATCCCGATGATCCACACCACCCGAGGTTCAATGATGTGGCGAACGAGAAACTCGCGCTCTGGTTGGCGAGCGATCAAGAGAAAGGAAAAGAACATCTCACGGAGGTAACGGCCGAACAAGCTGTGAAGAAAAAAATCATGTGCAATGAGTTGATGGCCTACTACCTAGCCATCACCAAGCGTTTCTTGTTGAGCATAGGCATCCCTATAGGCGCGATCAGATTCAGGGAGCAGACAAATGGACAGAGGGCGCACTATTCCTCTGAGACCTGGGATGCCGAGGTATCGACAGAACGGTTCGGTTGGGTGGAGGTGGCCGGGCTTGCATACCGCACGGATTACGATCTTTCCAGTCATGCCAAATCGAGTGGCCAAGATCTCACAATATTTTCCGCAGACAAAAAAAGGAAGGTACTCTGTCATGTCGTCGAGCCATCATACGGCATAGATCGTCCGCTGTACTGTGTGCTTGAGCACGCCTACGTTGAAGAAAAAAATCGTGTGTACCTCCAATTGAAAAAAGATCTTGCTCCAATGGAGGTTGGGGTCTTCCCATTGCTGAACCGGGATGGTCTGCCGGAGAAAGCCCGCGAAGTGTACAAGAATCTGAAGTGTAGAGGCATGATGGTCGAATATGACGACTCTGGCAGCATAGGGCGCAGGTACGCGCGCTTGGACGAGGTTGGCGTCCCGTATTGCATCACCATAGATCATCAGACGCTCAAAGATGGCACTGTGACGATCAGAGATCGAGATACCACGGCGCAAGTTCGAGTTGAATTGGTGGAGCTTCCGAGCATTTTACGTTCGCTGCTCTGTGATGAGATAAAGTTCAAGGATGCTGGGGCTGCTCTGGCGACCGCTAAAACCCAAGGATGACTATCATGAGCGGGAGCGCTAGGAAGAGCGAAATGAAGGTCAGATACAGCACTATCGTTCCGTAGAGTTTTAGGTCGAGCTTGAAGTTGTGGGCGAGGTAGACGTTGAAAACCGCGGGTGGCATCGCCGCCATGATCAGCGCCGTTTTGGCGAAGGTGCTGGTAACGCTCAGCCCGAACAATATGATGCATGCATAGGTGATGAGCGGGCAGATCAGCAGACGGATTATCCCAGTGACCGTGAGCGCCGGTGCATACTTGCGCGGATTCACAATTGGCATCTGATATCCTACGAGCAACAACATGAGGGCAAATGATGGTTTTGCTATAAAATCGAGAGATGTTCTTATCGCGGTGGGCGGCATCCCTCTGAGCCCAACAAAAAGTAACGCAATGATTAACACGAAGGCGGCAGGAAACGTGAGCACTCCGTATGATATGGAGCGAGCGCTGGCTTTTTTTCCTGTGGATGATGTCACGAACGCCACACCTAGTGTGAGATGTAATACGCCAATTATCATTGCATATATGCTCGCAGCTGCCATAGCCCCAGAAGTCCCGAATATCGCGTAGACGACGGGAAGACCAAGATAGGTGACGTTCATGAAGGCGGAGTTCATTGCCACGGCGGCGCCCATTTTTTTACCGACATGCATCATGCTCGAGGCAGCTATCGCGAGGAAGAAACAGACGCCGAACCCAACAAAGGCAAGCGCTACAACTGGGGCCAATCCTCGAATTTGATCGAGACCCTGCCAAGCTATCGAGATGAACACTACGGCTGGCAACATCACCCAGAGCACGAGCTTGTTGATGACGTAAAATATCGGCTTTGAAATTTCGAAGCTTTGGACAATGATTCCAATACTTATTAGCGCAAGGGAGATCACAGCTGTGACGAGGTAACTCTCGAGCGTCTGGTTCACCAATTACTTCTTTTTCTCGACATCGCTCAATACTTTTTCGAATATCTCCAGCCCAATATCGGCCTGTTCTTGCGTGAGGATGAGCGGCGGGGCGAGCCTTAGCGACGAAGACCCAGCGCCCAGCAGGACCAACCCTCGCTTAAATGCTTCATCCAATATCTCGTCGCGTTCCTTTTTGGCGGGTTCTTTTGTATCTCTGTTTTTGACGAACTCTACACCGATCATGAGCCCCTTGCCCCTCACGTCGCCGATGAGCTCATATTCCTCGGCCATCTCTCGGAATCGCTTGAGTATGTAGCCGCCAACCTTTGCGGCGTTGTCCGCCAGTTTTTCTGACTTCAAGACATCGAGCACGGCGAGGGCAGCCGCGCACACGACCGGATTGCCGCCCAGCGTATTTTCATGCGCGCTCGGGTCCCACTCCATGAGTTCGGATCTGCATATTGTAGCGCCGCACGGCATGCCCGCGGCGATGGCCTTCGACATCGTCATGATATCTGGCACAACGCCGGAGTGCTCGCACGCCCACCACTTCCCCGTGCGGCAGAATCCCGTCTGCACCTCGTCCATCACCAAGAGGATGTTGTTTTGCTTGCAGATATCGGCGAGCGCGGGAAGGTATTCCTTCGGCGGAACTATGTAGCCGCCAGCTCCCTGGATCGGCTCGACAACCATGCACGCGAGGTCGTCCGGTGGCACGACTTTTTTGAGCAGGATCTCCTCGATGTACTTCGCGCACCAAAGGTCGCAGGATGGATACTCCTGCTTGAACGCACATCGATAGCAGTAGGCGTACGGCACATGGAACACGCCTTGCATCATTCCCTTGAAGTGCCTGCGCGCGGCGACGCTCGTCGTCGTCAGCTGCAGCGAACCCATCGTGCGCCCGTGGAAGCCGCCTATGAAACCTATCACGTAGAAATTGCGGGTATGCCACTGCGCTATCTTCAACGCCGCCTCGACGGCTTCCGTACCAGAGTTGCAGAAGAACGCCCGCTTCTTGAAATTGCCAGGCGTCACCTCGAACAGGCGCTCCGCCAGCTCGACCTGCGGGAGCGTGTAGAAATCGCAACTGTTTATGAACATCAACTTATCCAACTGGCGCTTCATCGCCTCCACCACTCGTGGGTGCCGATGTCCAACGTTGGTCACGGCGATCCCGGAGCTGAAGTCCAAGAACACATTTCCATCTATATCCTTCACCCACACGCCTTCCTCCTCTACACCAACAAGCGGAGCGGTCCTCGTCAGCGATTTTGAAGTCACAGCATGATCCCTCTCGATGAAAGCTCGCGCCTTTGGGCCCGGGGGCGGCACCACGATTTTCGGTCTCTTCATTTCTTTCATCCAATCACCTCTCACCTTTTGCCTTTTTTGCATCGCCGTCTCGGTTGATAAATTTTTTGTCGGCAAATTCTTTTCATTTATCTATCCTATAAAGTATTCTTTAAATGATATATTTACTTTATTAGATACTTGTAACGATACATTTATAAGGAGGGAGATCTAACTTATGGCTGGTGGTGGATATGAAGGAGAGTATAGAGGAGTTCCTTTTCCAAGAAAAGCCTGTAAAAGCCATTTTAGCTCTAAAAAAGGCAGAAAAACCGCTGT
>JBGPSS010000112.1:0-3566 GCA_041490225.1 Hadesarchaea archaeon | reverse complement strand
GATCTCGGCGAAATCGCTCACGACGGGAAGTGGGGAATACCGTTTCGCGGGCCTTCAAAAGAAAAATGACATTCAACTGGAGGCATGGGTTTGGGCAGGCGATGGCAACGCGAACGCAAGCGCGAACACTTCTACCGCATGGCGAAGCGCGAGGGCTGGCGCAGCAGGGCGGCATTTAAACTCATGCAGCTGAACAAGCGCTACGATCTAATGCGCGGCGGAGATGTTGTCGTAGACCTGGGCGCGGCCCCGGGCGGCTGGCTCCAAGCGGCGAGAGAAATAGTAGGCAGAGAGGGCTTCGTGCTCGGCGTCGACCTGCAACCTATCTCAAAGTTACACTACAACAATATCGCGACCATCGTGGCCGATATCACAAACATGGGGACGCCAGACGCCATCAAAGAAAAACTTCTGCGCAACGCCGATGTGATAATTTCAGATGCCTCTCCTTCGATTTCAGGGGTGTGGGACGTCGACCACGCGCGTTCGATGGAGCTCGCGAAGGCGGCGCTTTCTATCGCGGAAAAAGTTTTGGCGCCGAGTGGAGGACTCCTCATCAAAGTTTTCCAAGGAGATTTGCTTAACGATTTTTTGGACGAAGTTCGGCAGAGGTTCGAGTTCGTGAAGATGTCCAAACCCATGGCCTCGCGCAAGGGGAGCGCCGAGATCTACATCATTGGAAATGGGTTTAAACCAACCTGATTTGTCTTACGTAAGACACTTGCATTCAAATAATACCTTTTTGTCTAACGTATGACAGAAAAGCTCCTAAACACCTGCAAAAGCTCTTCAAATGGCGCGTCAGTTCGCAACCCAGTGCCCGAAAAATGGGTACGCGATGCAAAGTACCCCATCCCACGAAGCTTCGATAGAACTTCTATGAGCTTGGGCGCTGAAACCCCCGCACGCCTAGACAAGTCGTGATGATCGTAAAACGTGGGTGGGCCATCCGCCTCCTCGATGCAGCGGTCGAGCAATACCAGCTCTCGATACCCAAGCTTGAAGTTCCGATTAGCCAGATCTGTGTACATCTTCCTTATGAACTCCTTGTCCATAAGTTGTCCCAGCCACATTGGGCCAGCTTGTTCAAATTTTTCTCCACATTCACAAGTGCTTGACAACGTCGGAACTATGCCATGTGTCACGACCCTGCGCCCGCACGATCGGCAATGCGACACGTACCCTTGCTGACCCAAAATCTCATCGGCACGCTGGGCGCCACGTGCTACCCGAAGGTAAATTCTGAAGTAGTGCTCGGTGCTGTGCGCCAGGATCGGGACGAGCGCGAGCTCATGTTTGCCCGCGACCCGCTGAGCGAAGCCGATCAAGATCCTCACGCCGAGTTCGTGACAATACTCTGTCTTCATTGGACGGGCTCCATACCTCCTCACACATGCCTTCACATGAGCGCCAGAAAGCGGGGCTGTATCCGTGGCAGTCAGCGCAAGGATACCCTCCCGAGCGAGAGCTGCGCACGCCGCTTCGACGAACGGCGCTGGGGAACCAAACGGGTCAACATCTATGAAATGGAATCGTTCCCTTCTATGGCTCGAAAGCAGGACGTTCGCATCCTCGTTATGCACCTCGATGTTGCCGAGCCCGTTGAGCTCAACGTTGCGCCTGATAAATTCAACCGTTTCCTGCGAGCGATCGTTGATTGTGGCTTTTTCTACGCTTCCAACCTCCTTCGCATACCTCAATCCTCTCGCACCCACCCCCGCCAACGGATCACATACGCGGATGCCGCCGAGCTCGTTCGCTAACACCCGAACAACAGAGACCGAGATGTCGCGGCAGAGCTCCATACGCGGGTTGTAAAATACCGATGTCAACGACGGGGCATAATCTCCAGCCGGTGTCCTAAACTTCGAGAGGTCTGGAACCTCCAACTTTGTATTGCCCTCGATCACCACTTGCTTCTGCATTAATTATCACTCCGATGACATTGCTACTTTTATTTCTTCTGCGAGCTGTGTCGGCAATCCTACACGATTGTCTGGCACGACTTCAAATATCTTCACGTCTTTACGAGCCTTGATATCGCCGATAAAACCTGTCGTCGTGCGTTGGTGAATAATCGCCAGAAGCGGCTTGACTGAATCGAGCGCAGCCGCCACCGCGCGTTTGAATCCCTTGCTGTACATCTCCATGGGTGCTATTTCGTCGATGACCACAAAATCCGCCTCTCGAAGCGCACGTCCAATCGCCGCTTCGCTCATTTCATCCACGTTTTTTACATTCACGCGATACCTGCTCACTTGGGGGCCATCGCGCTGGTCAACGTGAGCCAAAATGCGCTCTTCTCCTGTCATGAGATCAATTATCTTGAAGCCGAGCCGAACTCCGCCTTCTCGGATCTCTGGGCAATAAAGCCCACCTGGTTTGAGGCCGTGCCCCTGAAGGATTTTGATGGCGTTCTCTATGACCGACGTTTTGCCGCTGCCTGGGCGCCCTGTGACTAAAAAATTGTTTGGCATACCACAGCCAAAAAGTGTATGAAATGTGAGCTAATAATATTGCTAGGTGAAGAAGAGATGATAGCCGGTGCTGACGAAGCTGGACGCGGCCCAGTTTTTGGCCCGATGGTGCTATGCGGCGCCATGTTTGACCAAAAAGTGCTTGATGAACTCAAAGCTGCAGGAGTAAAAGATTCAAAACTTCTGAGCCCAAAAAAGCGTGAAACGCTCGCGAAGCTGATAGCCGAAAAAGCGATCAAACTTGAAATTATTGAGTTATCATCAACGGAAATAGACGAGCTGCGTTTGGTCAAAAAAATCAACCTCAACGAGGCCGAGGCCATGAATTTTGCAAAAATCATCGACCGTCTGAAGCCGAAAATCGCGTACGTAGACTCGCCCGACCCAAACCCAAAGATGTTTACTGAGAGGCTACAGCGGCACATGCAAACGAAGCCGAAGCTGGTAGTCGAAAATTACGCCGATCGTAAATATGTAGCAGTTTCTGCCGCTTCGATTGTCGCAAAAGTCAGGCGGGACCAACGCATCGCGGAACTGCACCAACGCTACGGCGACTTTGGTTCGGGCTACAGCTCTGACTCCCGAACAATCACGTTCCTAGAGCGATGGGTGCGTGAAAACGGCGAACTGCCAGAGTTCGCTCGAAAATCCTGGGAGACGGCACAATGCATCGAAAAACAAGCTAAACAGAGAAAACTCATTTGATACAATTCCTAGGGTATAAGTAGAGAACCAAACAAATTTTAATTAGAATGTGCGGGACCTTGGATGGAAGCAAAGATAGACGCTGGGAAAATCGATTATGAATTGAGAACCACTTTTGTGCCAAAATTGCTGAGCAGCATGGACATCATCACCATAGCAAAACAAATCATAAACGCAAAAAATATGTGCTACAACAGTTTGTGCCAAAGACTACTGTCAAAAAGAAGTACGAGGCCCTAAAACCGCACTCGTACGAAGAGCTCGAGAGGCTGAAAAAGCGCGTAAAGAGATACGTCGGGGCCTGCGAGACAAGAGTTTAAGTGGGCCCTCGCTGTGTCCCATCACACTAACTGCGAGCTTCTTCGTTTGTCGTTCGACGCTCTC
>JBGPSS010000111.1:0-3583 GCA_041490225.1 Hadesarchaea archaeon | reverse complement strand
CAACACATGAACATCCTTGCAGCGAGGGTCATCGCTGAATCTGTGAGGACTACGCTCGGACCGCGCGGAATGGATAAAATGCTCGTAGATAGTTTGGGAGATGTCGTCATCACAAATGATGGGCGGACAATATTGGATGAGATGGAGGTAGAGCACCCCGCCGCGAAAATGATAGTTGAGATAGCGAAGACGCAGGACGAGGAGGTCGGTGATGGCACGACGACTGCCGTTATCATCGCAGGCGAGCTTCTCCACAAGGCGGAGGAACTTTTGGATCAGAGCATCCATCCGACGGTGATAGCAGCTGGCTATCGCATGGCTGCGGATAAAGCACAGGATATCTTGAATGGGCTGGCGGAAAAAGTGTCGTTCGATGACGATTCCCTCCTAAAGAAGATAGCAATGACATCGATGACTGGGAAGAAGGCCGAGAGTGCAAAAGAGAAGCTGGCAGATCTGGCGGTGACGGCAGTCAAGCAGATAGCAGACAAAAGCGATGGAAAGTACATCGTGGATATTGACTATATAGGAGTCGAAAAGAAGCAGGGCGGCAGCACAGATGATTCGGAGCTCATCCATGGTTTGGTGATCGACAAAGAGCGCGTTCACCCTGGCATGCCGAAGCGAGTGAAGAATGCGAAGATTGCTTTGCTCGACTGCGCGCTCGAGGTGAAGAAGACGGAGACAGATGCCGAGATAAGGGTGACGCGACCTGAGCAGCTTCGAGCTTTCTTAGATGAAGAGGAAGACATGCTCCGCAAGATGGTTGACAAAATAGTCGCGACCGGTGCAAACGTGGTGATGTGTCAGAAGGGTATAGATGACATCGCCCAGCACTTTCTATCCAAGGCTGGCGTGTACGCCACCCGCAGGGTAAAGAAATCCGACATGGATAAACTTGCACGCGCCACAGGTGGAAAAGTTGCCACGAGTCTCGACGATTTAACCTCCGCAGATCTTGGCGCTGCTGGTTCGGTGGAAGAAAGAAAAATAGCTGATGAGAAAATGACGTTCGTCGAAGGTTGCAAGGACCCAAAGGCTGTGAGCTTGCTCGTGCGCGGCGGTACCGAGCACGTTGTCGATGAAATTGAAAGAGCGGTGCACGACGGCGTCTCTGTCGTTGGCGCGGCGGTCGAGGACGGCAAGGTTGTCGCGGGTGGCGGTGCTTGTGAAATCGAGCTTGCCAAACGGTTGCGAGAATACTCCGAGACGGTCGGCGGCAGAGAGTCGCTCGCCATCAACGCATTCGCGGACGCTGTGGAAATTGTGCCTCGTACACTAGCCGAGAACGCTGGGCTCGATAGTATAGACATGCTCGTCGATCTGAGAGCTAAACATGAAAAGATGGATGGTAAGAATATGGGGCTCAACGTCTATGAGGGCAAGGTCGTAGACATGTTAAAGAATGGCGTCATAGAGCCTCTGCGCATAAAGACTCAAGCCATAAAGTCGGCGAGCGAGGCGGCTGTGATGATTTTGCGCATAGACGATGTTATAGCTGCGACCAACAAGGGAATCGGATCTCCAGCCGGCGGCCCTGGGGGAGAAATGGGTGATGAGGAGTAGCTAAGGCAGAAATACAACAGCTGCCAGCGCTGCTCCATGACTTTTGACGATGTGGCCAGCTGAGATCGAAGTCACCTTCGTAGGTTCTAGGCCACGCTTTTCCATCATGTATTTGACCATGGCTTCCGCCGTCTGATCGGCAGTTTTCTGGCTGATGCCGATGTCGTGATATTCTGAGATCATCCCGTGCGATGTTTCACTTATAGCGATGCCAAGCGCCGCAGCTATTTTTTGTCCGGGAGTTGAACTCGAGATTTTTGCTATCACCACAGGCGTGATCATGCCTGGTTCTGGCCTAGGCATCTTTACTATCTTGCAACCGAGTGGCCAAATGCTCGACAAAGTCACGAGGTTCAGCTCGGCGATTCCAGCCTTGCGCAATGCATTGTCGAAAGCTACAAGTTCAAATGGCCCATCGGCGTCTGCGGCCACGAGAGCAGCTTTAGTTGGTATATTCCACATTTTTATCCCGCACGAGGAGTATGTGTCAACCTTTCTAATAATATGCTTTCTATTTTTATTGGTGGGTAGCGTTTTGCCAAGCTCAGCGCATCGTCAAGTTTCTTCTCGTGCTCTGCGTAGATTTCAAAAAGTGGTTCGCCCTTCCCAACTTTGTGCCCTTTCTTCAAGATTATTTTTATACCAGCGCCTCTGTCGCGAGGTGCTCCGACTGCGCGAGCGATGTTGATGATACGGTGGTTGTCCACGTTGGTGATATAGCCATCGTGCGGGGCGGTCACGGTCTCCCTTTTATCTCCGATCGGAAGCTCCTCTGGCTTGACATTTGGATCTCCACCCTGAGCTTCGATGATTTCGCGGAATTTTTTATCAGCTTTACCAGAATTCAAAATATCAAAGGCCATCTGTCTCCCCATGCCGTAATTTGCGACTCCACCGAATTCCAGCATAATGCCCGCCAAACTTATCGATTTTTCCACAAGACTGCCAGGGCCCTTTCCGGCCAACGTTTCGAGGGCTTCTTGAGCTTCCAGCGCTGGACCGACGGCATACCCGATCGGTTGCCCACCATAGGTCAATGCTGTTTCTACTTGAACGTGCAAGCGGTGGCCAAGCTCCAAGAAGTCGTGCGCCAAACTCCTAGCTTCCTCAAGAGATTCTACCTTTGAGTCCGGTCCAGTTGGAATATCTATTAGTACGTGGTCTGCTCCAGCTGCTATTTTCTTCGACATGACACTGGCTAGGAGTTGGCAACGCGGGTCTATGCTGAGTATACGTTCGACGCCTATCAGAACGTCGTCCGCTGGGGCCAGCTTAAGTGCGCCGCCCCACGTGAGGGTAGCGCCGATTTTTTTGACTATGCGCTTTATTTCTTCAGCACTTAGTGAGACATTTGTTAAGACTTCCATGACATCAGCGGTGCCTGCAGCGCTTGTTATCGCTCGACTGCTTGTCTTTGGCACAGGTAAACCCGCCACAGCCACGATTGGCACAGTTATCAAAGCATATTTGTTACCTGGTACTCCCCCTATGCTGTGAACATCCATCACGGGGCTCGTCTCAAAATCTATCTTCTCGCCGGAGTCCACCATCCTTCTTGTCAGCGGGACTATCTCGTCCATAGTCATCTCACGAATGTATTGAGCGGTGACGAAGGCGGTTAATTCAGCCGTGCTTAAATTTCCAGCCACGATGTCATCTACTATTGCGAAGACCTCTTTTTCGGAGAGTTGTTCGCCTCGCATTTTTTTCTTGATGGCACTTGCAGATTGCGGATAGGGAGCCAACACCGCCGAAACAATATCCCCTGATTGAACATAGAGCGCCCTCGTCGCTTCAATGGATGTTCCTATCTCACCTTTTTGTACCAGTGTGCGTGCCGTGTTGATGATAACAACGAGGCTTCCTTTAGGCGTGGTGACTTTTATACGGTCGCCTGGGTAAGCTCCTAGATCCTTCACATCCTCTTCATTTAGAAGAACGACGTTTCTCCCACTTTCCATTGAAATTGGTTTAACTTTCAAATTTTCAAGTATCATCTGTAAATCCTCCCATCTAT
>JBGPSS010000110.1:0-3615 GCA_041490225.1 Hadesarchaea archaeon | reverse complement strand
TGATATGTTAATGCCGAGTTTGTTGAGCTTCTCCAATATCTTCGTTGCTCGAACTTTTCGGGCCTCTTGAAACTTGTGCAATTCATCGTTGAATCCTCTATCGTGCCAATCGATGAAATAGCCAAGGATATGAACCTCCGACTGTTCAAATTCAGAGCTCAACTCAACTCCAGGAACAGTTTCAACTCCATATTTTTCGCTAGCTTCGAGTGCCTCATCGATGCCTCCGACAGTATCGTGGTCAGCTATGCCGATTGCAGCTAGCCCTATTTCTTTTGCTTGTCTGATGACTTCTTCTGGGCTAAAGTCTCCATCGGATGCGTTCGTGTGAACATGCAGATCGGCGAACTTTTGGGTCATCTTTTCAATTTCCTGTTTGACGTATTTTCTGCGATTATTTTTCCACCTTTGATCACCCAGCGCCTGTCGGGTTGCCTTCGGATGGCGTCTTTGGGCGAGGATGCATCAATCACCACGAGGTCGGCACGCTTGCCGACTGCTATACCGTAGTCATCGAGCACACCGAGCGTTCTGGCCGCGTTCGTCGTCATCATCTCGAATACAGTTTCGATCTCGTCGGGCATCGTGAGCTGCGCGGCGTGGGCGCTTATGTTGGCGACCTCCAGCATGTCAGCCTTTCCGAATGGGTAGAAAGCATCGTTCACGCAGTCCTGCCCGAATGTCACGTTGACTCCAGCAGCGAGCAGTTCTTTCACGCGGGTGATGCCCCGTCTTATCGGCTGCTTGTCCCCGCGCCCTTGGATAACCAAGTTGGTCACTGGATTGGTAATCATGTTTATATTTGCGAGCTTCACTTTTCGAATGACTTCCTTCGCGTAGTCATCTGGATATGCTGCGAGAGCACATGTATGGCCTGCAGTCACTCGTCCTTGATAACCCTCTTCTACAGTTTTTTCAGCTAGATATTCGAGCGAGCGCGAGTTTGGATCGTCTGTTTCGTCGACGTGCATATCAATATCGGCGTCAAACTCTTTTGCAATTTCAAAGCAGATGTCGATGTGTGGTTTCGCTTTGGAGTATGGACGTTCATGGTGTGGCATACCTCCAACCAAATCTGCGCCGAGTTCCATCGCCTTCCGCATGAGTTCCTCCGTGCCCAAGTCTCGCAGAATTCCTTCCTGTGAGAAAGCGACTATTTGGATGTCCATAATGTTTTTGAACTTCTCTCGAACGGCCAACAGACCCTTGATAGGAGTTAGTCCACCTATTGTGTCGACATCCGCATGTGTTCGCATCCTCGTTGTGCCGTTGAGTGTTGCAAGCTTGATCACCTCGCCAGCGCGCTTCGCGATGTCAGCCACGGTGTACTTGCGCTTCTTTTCCCAGATTATTTCGATGGCCTCCTGCAGTGTGCCGGAGACGTTCGGCCTGATGTCGTCTCCAATCATACATTTGTCCAAGTGGATGTGCGGGTCGATGAAAGCTGGCGAGACGAGCATACCCTTCGCGTCGATTTCCTTTCGCGCTTTCTTTTTTATCTTCCCAATTTCCGCGATTTTGTCGCCTTTGATACCAATGTCGGTCAGCTTACGTTTACTGACGATTTTCGCGTTCCTGACGACAAAATCCAATGTTTCACCACAGATTTTTTGAAACACTGTGTCCACTTATACCCAACGGTTTAAGCCTTCTTGTTAGTTAATTCTCAAGATCCAAATATTACAGGAAGGAGCATGGCAAAGAAAAGTCCAGCGATGAGACCCGCCGCGATTGCATGTTCGTGACCATAATAATGACTTGTGGGTATAAGTTCATCGACCGTTAGATATGTCATCACCCCGCCAGCAAACGCCAAAGACCATGGGACCAAGCCCGGTGCGATTGACAGTGCAGTGACCCCCATCAGTGCCCCGAGGGGTTCAGCCAAGCCGGACAGCAGCGAGATTGCAAGCACTTTCTTTCTATACATTCCAGCTTTGTACAACGGGACTCCCGTCACAATGCCTTCAGGGATGTTGTGGAGCGCTATTGCTATCGCAACTATAATCCCCAGTGCTGGCAAACGTACGTAACCAGCACTGACAGCAATGCCTTCTGGAATATTGTGGATGGCTATTCCTATCGCCATTAGCACTCCCATCTTGTAGAGGCCGGGGAAGGCCCCTTTCTCCTCGAACGCAAAGACGTGGGGCAGAGATTTATCGATAATCAAAATAAAAATGGCTCCAATCATAAAGCCAATCATAGCGGTTGAATATCCGGCTATTTTGATTGATTCTTGAGTCAAATTCAAAAAAGCCACTACGAGCATGACTCCGGAAGCAAACCCAAGCGTCGCCCCAAGAAATATTTTTCCTGGTTTTTTCACAAGCAGGATTATAGCTGCACCGATTACGGTACAGAGACCTGCGGCCAAGCTCAGCAGACAAGCGTCCAGGGCAGTTGTTGGCAATCTACTCACCTACCTTATCGCTGTTATTACTTTCTTTAATTCGTTCTTCAATTTATCTAATTCATCGGCATCATTTTTTATTACCACGAGTCTTGCCGGGACCTGCTTTTTAAGTTCGTTCTCAGATTTCAAAAAAAGTTCTTCGTAGTCGTCGTATTTGTAGTACTTCTTCATCATATCGCTCGGCACGATGTGATCATCCAAGTTTTTTTGTACTTTGAACCTGCGGACGTTTCTCTCCAAGCAAACGTCGAATGGGGTGTAAATGTAAAGTATCAAAGAGCGATTGAGCACATCTCGATCGAAGTTTTTCATGGCGTGGGCGTAACTGTCGCGCGAGAATTCGACGAAGATTACCCTGCCATGTTTTTCAAGTTTTTTGAGTTGGTCATTTATACGCTTGAGCACATCGTCGAGCATCGAGAGATCCGTCACTTCAAAACCCCCTTCCTTGCGGAGGTGGCGCTTGAACTCCTTGTCCTCATCCACGATATCCTTGAGCACTGGAAAGTCGTCGATGCGCATCACCTCGCGTGCGAGCTTCTCTTTGCGTAGCCGCTCACCCAGCATATTGTATATGACGGATTTGCCGCAGCCAGGGCGACCGAGCAAAAAAATGAACGAAAACATCTAGGCACCGAATATTTCTCGGACGTATTGGCTTTCAGCCTTCAATAGGTTTTTGCGGTCGAGCACCTGTTCGTTGTTTTTCAAGGCAGTCTCCAGCACAATTACTTCGACGCCCTTCCGTTTCATAGTCTCGGCGTAGCGCCTCAAATTTTCGCGCTTTAGAAGCCCCCACTCAAGGTGCAGGGGTGGATGAAAAATCTTCTTGCCAGGCACATAGTCGTTGAGGTGGATCTCCTTGAGCCACTCTCGTGGCAGAATCTCCATCACCTTCTCGGGCGGAGATAGGATTTCCTTACCAACATCGGCGCGGGTGAACCAATGCCCAATGTCCAAGTTGAAGTAAACGTCGACGCCCTGTTGTCGCGCGTCCTCTATCGCGAGCACGCAGTCGCCTATCTCGCTGTACGCATTGTCGAAGGCAACATTGTTCTCTAGATGAAGCGCGATGTCGTGCTTGGAGGCAAACTCAGCAAGCTCGACCAGACTCTCGACGAGGGCTCGGTGGGTGCGCTCCTTGTACTTGCCGACCGCGTGGTAGAAAGGTACGCTACCTGGATGCATGTTCACGTATT
>JBGPSS010000109.1:0-3654 GCA_041490225.1 Hadesarchaea archaeon | reverse complement strand
GTATCCGGCAGGGGCCTCGATGGGTTTTTCCACAACGGTAACGGTCGTGTCTTCAGAGAGGGCATTCGGCGGTACTACCAATAGATTCACCGTGACGTTGGTGATGATGTTGTTGATGACGACGGTACCCCCGGTCGAAGCGGGAATATTTTCGCTAACTGGGATGGCAGGTATACCAGACGAGGTTCCGCTGCTTGCTCCGTATAAATCGTCACCAGCAAATGATGCGGTTATCGTTGCCGATGTCTGAGTAGTAACGGTCGGTGCAGTGTAAGTAACGGAAATCTGCCCAACCGCATCAGTTGTTCCACTTGATGGGCTGACGCTGCCCGATGCCGCTGACCAAGTGATGACCTTATTAGCGAGGAGGTTGTAGTTGCCATTCCTCAGCGTAGCTGTCAGAGCTTGAACTTGTCCAGTGTAGCCAGGGAAAAGGGCGAATCTTGACGGAGAAATCGTTAGAGATGTAACACCCGCTACATTTTTGGCACAACGGGCTGTGCAGCTCGCGTTATCCTTCACCGCAGGATCCTCGGTCGAGGTAGCGGTGACAGTTATGTTATCGTAGGTGTTGTCCTCAGCTGTAGCTGGGATCTCAACGGTGAGCGTGACTTGCCTAACCCCACCCGGGACGACATCCACGACCGATTGGGGGAGCATCAGGTTCCAACTGCGGGTGTCTGTCTTACTCAGGTTATAATCTTCCGTGACGTCGCCCGTGTTCGTGACCGTGACCGTGTAGGTGAGCGCCGTCCCGGGAGTTCCGCTCTGGGAACTCGGCGAGATCGATACCTCAACTCCCCTGCGAGCGGGCGGTGGGGAGGTGTTGATTAAAAACGTCCAAGTTGATTCGAACGGGCCTGGATTACCGGCTTGATCCCAAGCTCGCACACGCCACGAATAATTATTATCAGCAAGTCCGGTCGTGGGGGTGTAGCTGGTGGTCGCATTGTCGGTCGTGTTTTCGAGGATCTCAGGCGAGGAAAAGTCGGGATCATCGTCCACCCAAAGCTCATACCTAGCTATACCGCTCAAACTACCGGTCGTGACAGACCATGTGAACGTGGGTTTGTTGTTATTTGTCGTCGTCCCGTCGGCGGGTGAGGACTTGGCCGGTGCGAGTAGGCCAGCTCCGCATCTAGTATCCGCTTCGGTTGGAGCCGATTCAGCATTGGTCGCCTTGTCCCAAGCTATGGAATAAAATTCATAGTAACCGCTGCCGGAGGGGGCGGTGAACGACCACTTCCACGGGTCTGCGGTGTCGGTTCCGTAAGATGCCCAGTTATCCCAATTTGCATTATCACCCGAGTGGCGGTAGTAGAGCGAGACGTTTTTAACCCCGCTCGTGGCATCAGATGCCGTCGCGGTTATTTGGAAAGATGTCGAGGTCCACCAATACGGTGATATCACATTTATGGATGAGGTGGGTGCAACACTGTCCACGCCGCACATCGCATCCGCAACGGCCGGAGGCGACTCCACATTGTCACCACTTGCAATCGAGTAAAACTCATAGTAGCCATCACCTTGGAGTGCCGTGAACGACCAGGACCAACCATCTGTATTGTCAGTATCAACACCGAACAATGTCCAATCGCCCCAAGTTGAGTCGTTGGCCGAATAATGATAGTTAAGCGAAACGCTCTGCACGTTCTCGCTCGCAGTAGCGGTAATCTCGAATGGAATTGAATTTTCCCATTCGGGCGTTATTGCATCTACGGAGGAGCCAAATGCCAAGCCCGCTTGAACCATCGCCGTGTACCAGACGTTTGCCGTGAACTGAACAGCTACGTTCAACCTGTTCTCCGTGATATTCCGTACGTTATCATTCCAGAGGATAGGTGGCGACTGCACTAACCAGTAATTCAGACAATTAGGATTGGTGCGGCTCGTGAGTGCGAAGCCACTCTGAAGCGTCACCATAGCCGCGTCAAATACACTCATTCCAAGCTCATGGGGCACGTAGCTCGTAATCCCGGACAGGTGACTGTTTACTGTAGACTCATAGGGTGAGTGCTGCCCGTTCGGATCAAAATCAGATGTCGCGTGGAGCGGGTTGGAAGCATCACCGGTGTAGTGACAAATCACGCCCGCGAGCTGCGCCGCATGAGTCCAGTCACTGTTCCTCAAGTACTGTACGAACGTGTTGAAATTGTCCCGAAGAGCCCAAGGCAGCATACCGTTATGGGTATCGTAATCGTAATAATGTCTGGGACCCTCGCTCGGATCGCTGTATTTCCAAGAGTCGGGTAGGGTGGAATAACTCACGATGGTACCTGAGTATGTTGAGAAGAACCAGTCCAAATAATCTGGCATGAGGCCGATAGCCTGCGAGGCTATATATTGATGGGTGGACCCGCTCCACGAACGCGCTGTTGGGACTTGTGTGAGTTGAACGAGGAAAACCAGTAAGAACATCAGGCATATCGCCAGCGCCGTCAAACCGCGCCTAATTCCCCCAGCCCTCAACTTCCTCACCTATAACTATTTTCGCTTGGGGCAGAGATAAAACTATTGGTTTTGTACCCGATATCTGGCTTTTTAAAGCACGACAGTTGGCGCGATGGGGTGTCGCAGGCAATAGACCGATGAGACTGTAATGCTTTTTCATCATTTTTTATCGTTTTTATGTACTTTTCTAGTCCTCTTAAAAGGAGGCCTCAGAAGCTAGAGTAAAGGACCAACAAAAATGGTGGAAAAGGTCCTGACATTAGAAGGGCTTGATAAATATCAGGACCGCGCCCAATATCGCCACGATGACGACCACAACACCAACGTACACTACTGGAGAAACCCCACCAGCTGCCGCCGTCGCCGTGCATATGGCGCTGTTATTGTAACCAGTGCCGGTCGCAGTCACGGTTATCATCGTCGAGTCGCCATCTGCCGCGGTAGCTGGGATCCCGACGCTGAGCGTGACTTGCCTATCCTCATCCGGGATGACATCCACGACCGACGATGAAAGCGTCAAGTTCCAACCGCGGGTGTCTGTCTTGCTCAGGTTATTTTTCTATTAGAGTTTGCGATGAGTGTGCTTATGCTGCCGTGCATTTTGTATTTCGCTGGGCTGAAAAATGGGGTACTGGCAGCGCTTGGGCTCTGATTGAATCAAACACGCTAAATTAGGCATACAAATCTTGACTGACTACCTGATACTCTTTTGCTCTATCCCCATCTTATCAAGATGGCAATTATTGTGATAATCAATATTACTGCGATGATGACTCCAATCGTGAGCAACGGTAGCCCGCCAGCGGAGGGGGAGGTGGTGCTCACCATCACCGCGTACTCGCTTAAATGATCAATCTGCACGGAAACCGTATGTGCCGTTGTGTCCACAGTCCCACCGACGCGCTCCCAGCTATTCGTGGCGGTATTGTAGTAGTATATTGCCAAGTTACCCTCGCTCACCCCGGTCGGGATTTTGCTTTCGTCGTAGGGCAGGGTGAGAGTAGAAGGGGTGGCGAAGGTCGTCCCACTCGGCCCGATGTCAAAAACGTTGCTCAAACTTGCGTATCCGGCAGGGGCCTCGATGGGTTTTTCCACAACGGTAACGGTCGTGTCTTCAGAGAGGGCATTCGGCGGTACTACCAATAGATTCACCGTGACGTTGGTGATGATGTTGTTGATGACGACGGTACCCCCGGTCGAAGC
>JBGPSS010000108.1:0-3665 GCA_041490225.1 Hadesarchaea archaeon | reverse complement strand
GTGTTTGTACCCCCTCGCCTGATAGAGGTCTTGGTAAAGGATGGCGCCCGTCGACACCACCACATCGACTATCCCGAATTCGATCATATCACGGAGTACCTTCCTGAGGCCGCCAGCTATTAGCGGGCCTGCGACGCCGAGCAATATCGTTGGCCTGGTTTTATCGAGTAACATGCTTTCGTAAACCTCGGCGCACATGCCGATGTTGCGGGCTTGTATCGAGCTCTCGCCATAGGCTTTGACAAGCTCGCTTATGCCATGAACTTTTGTTAAATCGACCGCCTCAACTGGCGTAGATAGCAACTCGGCTTTCCTTTTTCTTTGACTTTCGCTCAATTCAATTTTGAGTCCGAACTTTTCCTCCATTTTCATTTGTCTCCCAACCTTGACGTTCTTTGTATCGCTTGCTTAAGAATTTTTGTACAAAAAATAATTTTCTTAGAGTAATATTTATATATAAGAAAGTATTACCAAAAGTGGAGGTGTAAAAAAGTGGTTTGCTACATTATACCATTGGTTACAGCCATACTCTCGTCTGTTGTTTGGCGTTTCAAGGGAGATAGTAGCCCCGCTGGTTTTTGGCTAGTGCTGTTACTCTGTTGTGGCGCATTGTTTGGGGTAGTGGATCACCTCTGGAATGGTGAGCTATTCCTTATCGGCGAAAATATCAAAAGTGATTTACTACTCGGCTGCACCATTACCGGTACGATATTTGGTAGTTGGGGTGTAATCCTCGGCATAGCCAAAATAAATCCCGATCTAGGCTACCGCATGGGAATCCTGAGACAAACCAAGAGATAATCTCGCGGAACTGACGTACATAAAAGTCAGGCACAGGCCTCAGCTCAAGCTGGAGGCGGAAAGACTTTAATTAGGGGGATTTAATTTAATTAGGTGAGGTGAATGGAAAAGAAACCTATAGGGAAGATTGCCCACTACTTCACGAAGATAAGCGTGGCAGTCATAGATCTGTCCGACGAGCTAAAAGTAGGCGACAGAATATCCATCGAGGGCGCCACATCGAACTTCGAACAGGCGGTAAACTCCATGCAGATCGAACACGATGACGTGAAATCCGCAACCGCAGGGCAATCAGTAGGGATGAAGGTCGACCAGCGCGTCAGGCAAGGCGACCTTGTCTTCAAAATATCTTAAAGCAACCTCAATCAATTTATCCAAAGACTATTTTGAATGCCCACATCAGGGCTATGCCAAATAAAAACACTAAAAATTGTGCCACAGAATCAGATGATTTTCTTACTTTGTGCAATTCTGGTATCAAATCGGAGCTTGCTATGTAGATGAAGCCCCCGGCTGCAAATGGCAACAGATACGCCCCAAAGCTCGCGAACGAAATAAAGAAGTAAACGAAAAGTGCTCCAGCTACCGCTGTGAGCGCTGACAAAAAATTGAACAATAGCGCTTTCTTCGCCTCCAACCCACCATGAATCAATACAGAAAAATCTCCCAATTCTTGTGGTATTTCGTGCATCGCGACCGCTAGCGTAGTAGTTACTCCTAGTTGCATGCTACCCATAAAGCTCGCAGCTATAATCATCCCATCGATGAAATTATGAATTCCATCACCAATCAAATTCAAATAAGTAACTGGATGAACGTTACATGCATCATCATGACAGTGCCGCCAATAGAGAAACTTTTCTAGAGAGAAAAACAACAGTATCCCGAGCAAAACATAGATGAAGAGATTTTCTCCTAATGACAAAGACTCCGGCAACAAGTGTAAAAATGCATCTGCTAACATCGTTCCAGCAGCGAATGCAACAAAAATCAACAAGAATCTTGCGAGCAAACTCCTCTTCAAAAACAATGTAAATGCGCCGACGAACGATATCAGGCTTATCAAAAAAACTGCGATCAGGATTATCGGGAGCATTTTTCATCAACTCGATTTGCTTTTTATATCAAGTTTCAGCAATAGTTCTTTGGCCGACCTTATATTCTCTATCGAAGTTTTACAATTTTTGCACAACATCATAGATTTTCCAATAGAATCATGAAAATCGCCATATTCACTTGCTTTCTCCAAAATTCGCTCGGATATGCTTTGGATGTGTTTTGGTGAAACAAAAAGCGCGCCACAGCCCAAACAGTTTGTCAATCCAAGTTTTGCTTCACTCATGGCTTCGCCTTTATTTTTAGTCGCTATGTTGTATCGAGTTGCCATTTCGATCGCATCGTCCGGACAAACTTCCTCACAGAAAGCACAGAAAACACATTTCTTATGGTCGAACCTCACCGTGCGCTCGTCGCCTCTATCAACTATTTCTATTGCTTTGGCCGGACAAGCCTCGACACAAGCTCCACATCCCGTGCATTTTTCATTGTCCACCTCAGGTACCCCCCTAAAGCCGTCTGGAGCATGCCAACTTGGTAGTTTTGCGCGCGCAACTTCTGCGATAGCATCCACCACAGCGTGCGGGCTAGGCGGACATCCAAGCACATAAGCGTTCACCGGGATTATCTCATCTACAAGACTGGGAATATTGTACGAACCATCGAACACGCCACTCGACAGCGCACAAGAACCGGCTGCGACTACTATTCTTGGTGGCTTGATTTTTTCGTAAACTTGCTTCAAGTGGCCCTCCATCTTCGCACTCACCACACCCACCACTAAAAGCACATTGGCATTTTCGGGTTCACCAACAACCTTTGCGCCGATATCTGCCAGCTTGAACTTGGGCGCCAAAGCTCCAAGGACTTCGATGTCACACCCATTGCATGACCCAACATTCAATCGATAGATAAAAACATCTTGCATGCGCTCACCCAATATCGCTCAACTTTGCAATTCTTTTCTTCCCAGTGTGAGCATCTATTATCGAAACACGATTGGTGCACGAGATGCAACGATCCAAGCTCTCGAGAACCAAAAGCAGATTTTCTAGCTTTTCCCCTTGCAGCATTTCAACCACTGCGTGGTCATTCATGTACGTTGGGGGTCTCAATTTGACCCTTTGTGGGATGTTCGTGCCGTTTGATCGGATATAATAGATTAGTTCACCTCTCGGCGCCTCCACCCTGCTCGTCCCTTCTCCCTCGCGTGGCTTCCCAACATCGGCGAGAAGTTCGCCCTTTGGTAATCTGTCGAAAAGCTGTCTGATGATTTTTATGCTCTCGTATGTTTCCTTCGCCCTCACGAGCGCCCTTCCAAGCACGTCGCAGCTGTCCTCGACCTTGATATCAAAATCCACATCGTCGTAGGCAGCATATGGGTCGTCCTTTCTTATGTCCCTCGCTATCGCCGAAGCTCGTAGAACTGGTCCAACCACGCCTGCAGCCGTAGCTTTTTCTTTTGGCAGCACGCCAATATTCGATAGTCTTGAAGCGTGATTTCTGATGGCCGCGAGTACTTCATCGGACAGTTTCTCCAAATCGTTCAAAATGTGCTTCGTCCTCTCGATTGCAATAGGCGTCAAATCTCTCCTTACTCCACCTATTGCATTTATTGAGTAGTGAACACGATTACCGCAGACGAGCTCGATCAAATCCATCAGTGGCTCGCGCGCGTTCATGAGCTTCGCGAACTGTTTTTCGTCGTGCAAAGAGTGGAAAAGCAGCGCCAACCAGATGTAATGACTTTGCAGACGCTCCAACTCAAAAACGATGGACCTAACATATCTTGCCCTCCTCGGCGGCTC
>JBGPSS010000107.1:0-3699 GCA_041490225.1 Hadesarchaea archaeon | reverse complement strand
CTGGATCGAAATGAAACATATTGAAAACACGTCGAAGTACACAACTTCTGTTCGTTTTGGAGAACTTGCAAACGGGCAGTTCACTAAGGATAACTCTCTGTTTGAGAACCAAGGAGTCACGGGGCAGTCTATCCTAGGCGAAATCCAGGATAAACTCTACCTGTTATACCAGGTTGGCGCCAAAGGTACCCCCAAGCTCATTCGGTATGATGGAAGCACATGGGAGAACGTAGATAACTTCCAGTGGTCACCAGAGAACGAGAATGCGTTCACATCACAGCTCTCGGTATCTATAAGCGGGAATCACTTGGGCACAATCGGGGTGACTGCCGTGCAAGCGGATGATAAACAAACCTCCACGAGCTTGCATGCATCGATATTTTCGCTTTACCAAGAGGCGCTGGCGGTAGTTGAAACCTCGTGGACGCTGATAGGCGGGATCATCGCAGCATTGGTGGCAATCGGAATAATTGCGTCAGTGATTTTTTTCAGACGAAAGAGAACGATTTCAGCCGGTAAATAACGTTGAATCTTAACCCTTGATATTCTCTATTTCGTATAGCACACTCAAGATTTTTCTGATTTCTTTCGCTTTCTCGATGCCGATGCCGTGCACTTCTTGCAGCTCTTTCTCCGACGCACCCATCACCCGCTCCACGCTTCCAAAATGTTCGAGCAGTCTCTTAGCAAGCACTGCAGAAACGCCCGGTAACCCCTCAACGACAAAGCGCTGCTGCTCAGGCAACGTGAGCTTTCGCGCCGACCCACGAATCGCCACCTCGCGCCCCTGCCCTATCTGTTCCCGCCTGGCGACGATCGCGAGGATCGCGGCGGTCTCCTTTTCATCGCGGGTCGGCAGGATGGGTATGCTGAAATCAATGACAAGAGCCGAAAGCGCGCCACGGATGGCGTTGGGATGTATGGCCCTCAGCGAGTACAGCCCTTCACCCTCCAATATCAACATCGGCCGTTCGAACGTCTCACCAAGCCGCTGCGCCTGCTCCATCAGTCGCTTGTCCACAATCGATTGCAAAAAATCTTTTACGGACTTTCGCTCCACGCCGACTCGGTCGCTCAGGATGAAGTCTCCGACGTCCAACTGCCGAGCTTCGACTTCAACCCCGAGCTTCGTCAGCTCCCGCACGACTCCAGATGGCATCTCGCGATGGTCCGCTATCACCTTGACCTTTTCAGCGGTGAATTCTTCTAGAGCTTTTTGCCCAACCATCCCTTTTTCCTCCTCCCGTTGGCCGCGCAGCATCTCGTGCATGCGTCGTTCCTTTTTCACCGCGGACCAATAAAACGCTTCGTCCCTCGTGCCCTTCGCGAGCAAAGCGATTACCCTGCCTGGCTTGACTCTGCCCGTCCGTCCGCGCCGTTGGATGAATCGAATCTCGCTCGGCACAGCCTCGTAGAATATCACCAAATCGACGCTCGGTATGTCCAGCCCCTCCTCGCCGACAGATGTAGATACTAGCACATTTATTTCGCCAGATCTAAATTTATCCAAGATTCGCCCCTGTTCCTTCTGGCTCAGGCCCCGCTCGTCCTCCCTGCGGGCCTGTCCGATGAATTTCACCGCCAAAACATTGTCAAGTTTGTTTAGCTCTTTCACAATTTGCTCGGCGGACTCGCGATAGTGAGAGAATATCATCACTCGAGAGTTTGGATTTTCCGAGAACTGTTTTTTGACTATTTGCAGAGCTTCGGAGATTTTCGGATGTCCGATTCTTCCTCGAAGCCTTTCGGCGATGCTGATTATTTGTTCGATCCTCGGATCCTTCGCTAGCAGCTTTATCGCCTTGGTGGAGCCAGGCATCTTTGCTTTTTTTGTCAACTGCGATAGGTAGTGAGCTAAAAAGTCCAGCCCCTGCGTTTCCAGCACCTCGACTGCATGGCAGAGCCTGAACGCCGACGCCTGCGCCATCAATCCCCGGTAAAAATTTTCTGGAGGGTTTGGTTCAAGTTCATGCATCGCCTCCAGTATCTCATGTTGCACGCGCAGGAGGTCCCGCTTGGTCACATCTTGAACGCTAGTGATGAAACCAAGTTTTTTCAATTCGAAGAGCCGTTCTCTCAGCTGTTCCTCCAAAAGGCGCTTGACCTGCACGAATGCAGGCGGGAGTTCGAGCCGTCGCCACTCGATATCGATCTGCTGCACGTACGGCTTGACATCTGCGTCTCTTTCCGACCTTATCTCCACGTGTTCTATGAAGAGGTTGCGTTTGACTTCTTCCACTTTTGTTGCTTCTGCACCTGGGGAAGCAGTGAGTGCCAAAATTAGCGGTGCTTTTGCTGAACGCACGTACTGCTCAGCGATAAAGCCGTAAGGATAATTGCCGACAGCGCGGTGCGCCTCGTCGAATACGAGCAAGGAGAAGTCGTCGAGCGACAATTTCTTTGTGATGAGGTCGTGCTCCACCACCTGCGGTGTCGCAAAAATTAGCTTAGCTTGCTTCCAAATTTTTTCACGTTCATCTGGCGGCACGTATCCAGTAAGGACTTGAAGTTCTTTCGTCGGCAATATCATAACTTTTGAAAAAGTTTTGCAATGTTGCAGTGCGAGCGGCCGCGTTGGAGCCATCACCAAGATTTTTTTATCAGGAAATTTCGTCAATCGATGTGCCGCGAGCATGACGGCGATGTTCGTTTTCCCGAGACCGGTTGGAAGCACAACCAAAGTGTTGGCTTTTGCAGCGGAGCCAAGGATGATCTGTTGGTACATCCTCGCTTCCATAGCTTCATTTTTGATCAACGGATGTTGGATGTAAGACATACAATAACATCTTTATCCATAAAAATAAACACCCGAGTCAAACTTTTTGGATATTTTTAGAAAAAATTTTGTAGACATTTTGTGAGCGCTCCAGGTCGATCTGCGACTAAATCAAGCCTATCGCGCAACCAGCTCGGCAGGCTCGGCTTGACGAACGCGGTCGAGACCCTCCAGTCCATGAATATCACAGCCGCCCTATCCGTGACCAAGCGGTGCGCCCTGCCTGCGGCTTGGCACATCCTGCGGTGCGCCGGCAGGAAGTATCCGTATAATTTTCCTTTTCCGGGAAATTGGGATTCGTAGTATTTGGTCAGAGTTTCTGTGCGTTTTGTTGGTTTTCCGTACGGTATGCCAACGACAATGACGGCGTTCATTTGATCTCCAGGGAAATCTCCGCCCTCGCTGTTGCGACCGCCCTGAACGCCTAGCAACACTGCGCCGCCTCTCTTAGCATGCGCCTTGAAATTTTTGATCAAACGGTCGTTCTTCGACGACGATGTCACGCGTTCCTCCGTGAAAAGCGGTTTCGGGACATGGTTGGCGAGCCCAGCGTCGAGCAGCCCTTGGAGCACGTTGTAGCTAGCGGCGAAAATTCCGACGTTCGCGGGTGCGGTTTCCACGACCTCCGCTATCTTCGAGACCATCTTCTCGTACATCTCCCGCGCCCTAAATGTCTCCTTTGTCGTCACCCCCTTCACGACCAACGCAAGGACATTTTCTGCCGGAAAAGGCGAGGGATAATGAGCGAGCACAGTATCCGCTGGCAGCCCCACGACATCTCTGTAGGCCTCGAGAGGTGCCAGCGTGCCGGACATGTTGATCGTGGAGTAAGCACCATCTATGACAGGTTGAGTTATGATTCTAGGGTCCAACGCCTGAATCTCCAGTTTTATCGTGGGCTGCCCATCCCTCCCTTTCGTCTT
>JBGPSS010000106.1:0-3777 GCA_041490225.1 Hadesarchaea archaeon | reverse complement strand
TACAGCAATGGTAATTGTAATAATTCCGATGCTTATCTCGACTATCATGCTCTATCCCCGTTCAATGTTAGGTTTTATTATTGATTATAGATATACTTTACTCATTAGGCCCAAATTAAATCCAGTTGCCAAGTGGGAAAAATGCCGAGAATAGCCATCATAGATCGCGATAGGTGTCATCCGAAGAAATGTGCACTCGAGTGCCAACGCTATTGCCCTGGAGTGCGCACTGGCGATGAGACAATTGTCATCGATGAGCGAACGTTGAGCCCGACGATCTCTGAAGACTTGTGTAGCGGTTGCGGAATATGTGTCCACAAGTGTCCTTTCAAAGCGATATTCATAATCAACCTCCCGAAAGAGCTCGAGGGAAAGTGCGTACATCGCTACGGCCGCAACGGCTTCGCTCTCTATGGGTTGCCCATCCCACGAGCAGGCGGGGTCACCGGCATCGTTGGACAAAATGGCATAGGCAAGACGACTGCGCTCGAGATATTGGCGGGTAAACTCAAGCCTAACCTTGGGCATTCGAAGCCAGCGTCAGCGAACAATATAAAAGAATTTTTCAAGGGGTCCGAGCTTCAAGCATACTTCGCGAATATTGGTAAAGCAAAAGTCGTGTACAAGCCGCAGGCGGTCGACAAACTGCCAACTGCCGTGAAGGGAAAAGTTGGAAAGCTGCTTGAAAAAGTGGACGAGCGAGGGGTGGCGAAGAAGTTGATAGACGAGCTACAGCTGGGTGAAGTGCTCGACCGCGAGATCAGTCACTTGAGCGGCGGGGAACTCCAGTGTTTGGCGATAGCGGCTGTAGCTGCGAAGGAGGCAGACGTCTACTACTTCGATGAACCCAGCTCGCACCTCGATGTTTATCAACGCCTGAACGCCGCGCGGGTCATCAGGAGCTTGGCCCACTTGAAAAAGGCGGTGCTCGTCGTGGAGCACGACTTGGCGACGCTTGACTACATGTGCGACCACGTCCACGTCACATACGGCACGCCAGGCGCGTACGGTGTGATATCCGAGCCGCGGGGGGTGCGCGTCGGAATAAACGTGTACCTCGACGGCTATCTGCGGGAGGAGAACGTGAGGTTCAGGAAGGAGCCGATTCGCTTCGAGGTCAGGCCGCCGATAAAGTCGAGGTCGGCGGGCAAAATTTTTCTATCTTACAAGCATTTGACGAAACGCTTCAAGGGGTTCGAACTGGAGGTGCAGGCGGGCGAGATCCATAAAGGGGAAGTGATAGGCATCGTCGGCCCAAACGGCATAGGCAAGACGACGTTCGTGAGGATGCTTGCGGGCGAGATCAAGCCCACGAGTGGGGATATCGATCTTCGCCTGAACATCTCGCACAAGCCACAGTATCCGCGGGTCGATTTCGATGGGACGGTCGATTCGTGGCTTCGTTCCACACTGGGCGAGTTGGACCAAGCGCTCGATGTCGAGGTGCTTGAGCCGCTGGGCGTGAAGCCCCTCATGGAAAAGGAAATCTCCACGCTTAGCGGCGGGGAGCTCCAGCGCGTCGCTATAGCAGCCTGCCTCGGGCGGAAGGCCGGCCTCTACCTTCTCGACGAGCCGAGCGCATACCTCGATGTCGAGCAGAGGCTGGGCATGGCGAAGGTGATAAGGCGGACGATGGAGAAGCGCGAGGCCGCGGCGTTCGTTGTGGACCACGATGTCCTCGCTGTTGACTACATCTCTGACCGATTGCTCGTCTTCTCTGGTGAGTCTGGAAAGAAGGCCAAGACCCACGGGCCGCTCGAAATGCGCGACGGGATGAACCTTTTTCTGCGCGAGGTCGGCGTCACGTTCAGGCGCGACCCCCAGACAGGCAGGGCGAGGGCGAACAAGCCGGACAGCCGCCTGGACGTCGAGCAGAGGGAGAAGGGCGAGTACTTTTATTTAGAGTGAGAGAGTTTTGGTTGTGAGAAAATGGGCGTCCAAGAAGAAATCACATGGCTTAAAGACGACCCCGATCGAATCGCGGTTTTCATATCCCTGGGAAAGCTTGGTCAGGCCACGATAAGGTCGCTCAAGGATGACATGTCCATCGACGACTGGTGGCCAGTGAAGTATCACGTGGACAACCTCGTCAAACGAGGCTTGGTCAATCTAAAAGATGGCTCTTACGAGCTCGCGAAAGATATTGGAGAAAAAGTCTTCAAGGGCTTGGAGAGCGAGAAGTTCATGGGCAAAGAGATCAAAGCAGTTTAGACGGATATCGCCTGGACGTTGCCGCCCTTCACAACCAAAATTTTGTACTTGTTCGCGGGTTTGTCTCCCATCGTTTCATCAACGTCCTCGAGCAGTATGTTCATGTACTCGTCGTACTGCGTGAGGGTACCGTTGAGTTTCCTGCCATCCCTGATATGCACCACTACTCGGGTGTTCAGCAGCTTCTTGAGGTCGATCGCAGCTGGTTTTTCCGCCTGCTTTTCGGCTTCTTCCATGTCACCACGCGTGTATTTTAACTACATAACTTAAGGTTTTAGCTGTCTTATTTACGACACGCGGAACGCGGAATGGGGTTTATAAATTACTTTCGGCGACCTCTCCCTCCCCAAAATCGCCTTAAAAGCGATCGAAGAGATGGTCGCGTGGAGGTGTGGATATGGTAGAATTGGATGAACTAGATGGCGTCGGCGAGGCCACGGCTGAGAAGCTCCACGGGGCCGGCTACGATTCCATCGAAAGCTTGGCGGTGGCCACGACGGGCGAACTCATGGACGCCGCCGAGATAGGGATGCGCATGGCAGTGCGCATAATAAATTCGGCTAGGGACGCGTCGAAGATGGGGTACGAGAAGGCGACGGAGGTCATGGAGCGCAGGAAGCACATAGGTAGAATTTTGACGGGGAGTTCAGCCTTTGACAAGATGATCGGGGGAGGAGTAGAAACTCAAGCGATAACCGAGGTCTACGGAGAATTTGGCTCGG
This sequence comes from Hadesarchaea archaeon, assembly GCA_041490225.1. Classification (GTDB taxonomy): domain Archaea; phylum Hadarchaeota; class Hadarchaeia; order Hadarchaeales; family Hadarchaeaceae; genus DYFS01. The sequence goes on along the minus strand of JBGPSS010000106.1, from coordinate 844 downwards.
GCAAGTCGCAACTCGCCCACCAGTTGTGCGTGAACGTCCAGCTTCCACCTGAAAAAGGTGGACTGAGTGCGAAGGCGATCTACATCGACACGGAGAACACCTTCAGGCCGGAGCGCATCGAGCAGATAGCCAAGGCTGCTGGGCTCGATACGAAGGAGGCGCTGGACAACATCTACGTGGCGCGGGCGTGCACGACCGACCATCAAATTTTGCTCGCGGCCAAGGCGAGTGACATAGCGAAGGAGGGCGGCTTCAAGTTGATCGTGGTGGACTCCCTCATCTCGCTCTTCAGGAGCGAGTACTGCGGGAGGGGCGCGTTGGCCGAGAGGCAGCAGAAGCTCGGGCAACACCTCGCGGCGCTGCACAAGCTCGCGGAGATGCACGACATGGTTGTATTCGTGACGAACCAGGTGCAGTCCAGGCCGGACGTATTCTTCGGCGACCCGACGAGGCCGGTCGGCGGCCACATACTCGGGCACTCGGCGACCGCGCGGATCTACCTGAGGAAGAGCAAGGCGAACACTAGAGTCGCACACTTGGTCGACCACCCCGGGCTACCGCCGGAGAGCGCGACGTTCCAGATACTCGAGGCTGGCATCCGCGACCCAGATTAAGGCGCAGCGAGATGGACGAGCGCTTGGCTTACGCCGCATAGATTAAAGGAGAGACAATTCTCCTTTCTTCCACGTCGACCAAGCCTTTGTCTGTTATCCTGAGCTCCGGAATAACAGCGAGCGGCAGGAAGGCCATCTGCATGAAAGGCGACCTAATCTTTGTGCCTAGCCTCTTCGCGGCGAGATGGAGCTTCTCAAGCTGAGCGCTGACGATTTCGACTGGCTCATCG
>JBGPSS010000105.1:0-3781 GCA_041490225.1 Hadesarchaea archaeon | reverse complement strand
ATCGCTAAGAAAATCGATGAAATCGAAGAGTTGCTCAAACAGCTGAAGGTCACACAAGCTTTGGAAAAAATAATTTCAATAGCAAAACTTGGAAACGAATATTTCCAATCGCACAAACCTTGGGAAACTGTGAAAACCTACCCTCAAAAAGCTGCTGACTGTCTGTTCAACTGCATAAACTTGGTCAAAGTCCTCTGCATCGCGCTCTATCCATTCATGCCATCGACATGCGATGCCCTGGCCAAACAACTCAACATCAAAATAGAAAATTGGGAGCAAACGAAAAAAGTCGACATCAAACATGGCCACGCAATACAAAAACCGACCGTCCTATTCAAAAAAACTCAGACGAACAACCCAACCAAAGAAGGACACATTTCCATCGAGGACTTTAACAAACTTGAAATCCGCATCGCCAAGGTGGTGAAAGCTGAAAGAATTCCCAATACAAAAAAACTGCTGAAGCTCGAAGTTGACATCGCCGGCAAACTGCGCACGCTCGTAGCTGGAGTTGCAGGGCACTACACTCCGGAGGAACTGATCGACAAACATGTTGTAGTATTGGTGAACATCGAACCAACGAAACTCGTGGGCGTGACTTCCGAAGGCATGATTCTCGCCGCGATCGACGACGACAAAATCTCGCTTTTGACGGCAGATAAACCGGTAAAACACGGATCGAAGGTGGGATAGTTGCTTCTCTACGACCTTCACGTGCACACTTCTTATTCGCACGACGGATTCTGCACCTTGACCCAAGCTGTCGAGAAAGCGAAAGCTAGACGTCTGAGCGGCATCGCTATCGCCGACCATAACACGATTGCTGGGCATGCGGAGATTTCAAAGTTTTCAGACGAGAATTTTTTGATTATCCCCGGCATCGAGGTATCGAGCAAAGACGGACATATCCTTGGACTTGGGATAAACGAATTGATTCCCAGCGACCTGTCCGCTGCAGAAACTGTAGATAAAATAAGAGAGCAAGGCGGCATCGCAGTGGCGCCGCATCCGTTCAGCCCGGCTAGAAAAACTGGCGTGGTGTCCAAAGCCAAATTTGACGCTGTAGAAATTTTCAATTCTCACGCATACTTTTTGAGCAACCCACTCGCAAAAAAATTTGCCGAGCAAAATAAAATGCCCATGACAGCCGGCTCCGACTCTCACTTTCCGGATGAAGTGGGATTAGCTTATGTAGGAGTCACCTGCGAACCTAAGCTAGATGATATATTGAAAGCCATCGCTCACGGAGAAGTCGTGATTTTCGGGCGCACATTGCCCATTCCAAAACACATCTGGAAAAGCGTCTACAAATTGGTCCATATACACTAGAAGTATTTCAATTCGAGATCGAGGGGGGCCCTCATGGTTTTAGCAGAAGGCCCCTCTCGTTTGTACACCCCGCCATCAGAGGCTGGACCGAGGAGGAGGTGGGGTGACCGCACGCCGTTGACGATGAGTATCACGCGGATAGCGTCGCCCAATCCTGGGTCGACCCTAGCGCCCCATATCACGTGGGCATCCGCGTGCACTCGCGAACTTATGAATTCTCCAATTTGGTGAACTTCAGAAAGTGTCATGTTTGATCCTCCAGAGACGTGAACGAGCACGCCCCTCGCGTCGGAGTAATCTATGTCTCCGAGCAGCGGACATGAAATTGCCTGTTGCATGGCCTTGGCCGCTCGATCCTTCGCGTTCGATTCGCCTATGCCGACCATCGCCACTTGACTGCCGCTGAGGACCGCCTTTATGTCCGCGAAATCTAGGTTCACCATGCTCGGCAACATTATCGTCTCGATTACTCCCTTCACCATCCGAGCCAGAACCTCGTCCGAAATACTGAACGCATCGTCTATCGGCATGTCCGGCACCAACGCCAGCAACCTGTTGTTATCGACGACGACCACTGAGTCGGCATTTTTTCGCATCTCCTCCAAGCCCTCCCTCGCCCTCTGTATTCGAGCCTTCTCCATTTTGAACGGCATCGTGATGACTCCTATCACGAGGGCTCCTTGTTCCTTCGCAAAACTCGCAATCACCGGAGAAGCGCCCGTGCCTGTGCCGCCCCCCATGCCACACGTTATGAATACCAAGCTCGCGTTGGCGAACAATTTCTTGAAAGTTGGCTTCGCTTCCTCCGCCGCCTGTCTTCCGACTTCGACGTAGCCACCGGCACTCATGCCCTTCGTCAATTCTAAACCTATCAACACTTTTTTGGGAACGTCAATCGAGTCGAGATGCAATTTATCGGTGTTCACTGCTACGAGTTCAGCTCCAGATATTCCTATCGAAGAGAGACGACCTATCGTGTTGCAACCAGCGCCTCCGACTCCAACAACGATGACTCTAGCAGGAGCGGTCGAGGGCTCCTGCCGCGAGGGAATCACCTCCGGCCGTTCAAGAGCAGATTTAATTAAATTTTGCACTCATCTCACATCCGGTTTCCTAGGCACGTAGCCCTTGGCTGCAGCCTCCGCCCGGTGTTTCTTCCAATCTTCCATCTTCTCGATGTTCGCGTGGAACCATTCCTGCAAAATAGTGCGGACAACCTCGCTTCGGGTGTTGCCCATTATTCCAATCAAATCATCTACAATCTTCAATGGAACACCATCGACGAAGACACGAATTTCCGCTTTTTTTTGTGCCACCTGCCAGCCTCCACCCACATACCTGCAAAGTAGCATTTTACTGTGGGTATTTATAACTTTCGAATGGGATGGCTTTGCACATTAATTAGCCCTTGCACATTAATTCAGGTACTTGCACATTAATTACTGAAATGACTGTCCATAGGGGTTCAAATCCCTTCCCCCGCACCACTCTGATGCCGTTAACTTATCCCTCTTTTTTTACTCCGAGGGCATTTTTAAACTTCTAGCTCTTTTCCTTTTCCGGGAAGGGTTAGAATAAAAATCGAGGAGTGGAAAGAATATCCATATACAGAGGATTTTTGATAGAATCCATAGTGGATTGTGCGGATCGTTTGTGGCTTGTCCACTGAGGTAAAGGTGCATTTGTGCGAAGAAGCCCATATGATTGAGGACGAGCATGACCGCAATGAAACCGGAGAAGCACATGAGGAAGAGAAAAATCTTTCTTTTGTCGTTGGTCAGGAAGTGGAATCGTTGGTTAAGGAAGAATAGTAAGGGTATTCCACCGAGGACGAAAGGTAGAGCGATGGTTCCGCCGAACGGCGGTAGGGCGGGATTGGCGTTGCAGATGAAAATTGCATAGACGAACTCATAGACCGCGTTAGACAGGAAAAGTACTGAGGAAGAAATTAAAAAGTTTTTGACTGGTTTGTGGGGTTTGATGATGAGGAACGTAGTCAGGTAGAAGGTGGTAATGGGGAGGAGGGTAAATGTATGGATTTTCAAGGGGAACGGGAGTAGAAATGTGTAGCTGTATAAACCGTTTTTTAGAATATCGATTATTCCAATGAGAGACCATACTACAGCAGGGAGAAGCAATATCACATCAACTATTTTATTGAAGTTTTTCATTTTTTTCCTACCACCGTATATCAAATATCCCAAGTATTCGAAAATATCTTTGATGTTCCTTCACGGCTTAGATTTGCATCTATTTTACTTATCATGGCTTTATTTAAAAAGTGGATTAATCTCCTTTTCTTTTCATCCGCAAAAGCCCGCCCGCATCGCCCCAATTCTGGCACATTTTGGCACTGTGTAGCTTTGGAGATAATTGGCTTTTCACGGCTTTGCACATTAATTACCGCTTGCACATTAATTCGGTCACTTGCACAATAATTCGTAAATCACTT
>JBGPSS010000104.1:0-3817 GCA_041490225.1 Hadesarchaea archaeon | reverse complement strand
GCCCTGGGTGGTGAGGGGGAAAGAAGAGCAACTGAGTTGACTGTAAATCTTACCCCCCAACAAGTCTTCTCGTCAACTTGGTTAGCCACCGGGGCATCGGCACAATCTCGTTTATTAATCTTAAATCATCTCTCGTTATTGCTTTTGTCGCGAGAATCCACGCCACGTAGAACAAGAGACTCGGTATCATAACGGCGAACGCCTCGAGCCAAGGAGACAGCACCAGAATGAATTTGAGACTGAAAATGAGCAACAGTGTGAGCGTCCCCCCGACCAAAGTTTTTAGCAACGACGAGAGGGGTATGCTGAACTTGACGAGCTTTCGTGAATAGTAAGCCAATAATAGAAGGCCGAGTAAATGAGCCGCAAATGTTGCCACCGCTGCCCCCTCAATGCCGTAAGGAGGAATTAGGGCAAAGTTTCCAACTATGTTAAGACACGCCATGAACCCAACAACTTTCATGAGGATAACAGGCCTCCCAGTTCCCCTCATCACTTCTGCGAGGATCATAAAGGGAGTGTAAACGATTGCAGTTACAGCAAGGATTTGAAGCGCAGTTGTCCCAGCGAGATAACCCGGGCCGAATAGAAGGTTGATAACTATCTCTGGAAAAGCTATGAAAATAAACGCAATTGGCATGATGATTATGAACGAGAACTTGATCAGAAAGTGAAGCATCTCTCCCAGTAACGCCTGCTTCCGCCTCGTCCAAAGCTCGGAGATCATAGGAAAGAGAATCACAGTTAAAGCCAACGGAATGTACCAAAGAATGCGGGCTGTGGGCTGCGCGACTTGGTAAAAGCCCACCTCAGTCAGGTTGCGGAATATGGCGATCATTATAGTATCGGTGTAACTAAGGATCAAGCCCGCCACCGACCCTATAAGAAGCGGTAGCGCGAATACGAACAGTTTTTTAAGAAGCGGCTTGGTAACCGAGGCTTTTTCTTGAAACACATGCGGGTATCGTTTGATGAAAAAAATTAGGCTGGAAAAACCGATCACAACTGCCGCAAGGAGGTAGGCAAGGGCAACGCCACCGACGCCTAGGCCCAAAATGCCTACAAAAAGCATTACCAAGAGGAGAATCGACAGGATGCTAAAGACGCTGACCGATGCGTATGCGGGCATGTCTTGAAAGCCCTGAAACGTGGTTTGCATGAGGGTGTATAACATCGCCACAAAAAGCCATACACTCAATATCCTGAGAGGCAGTGACGCACCCAAGTCCCTAAAGATTGCTAGGGCTATGTGATCTGAAAAGAGGAATAGCGCGGCTGAGACGATGAACCCGAATGCAGCTTGGACGAGCAGCACTGAAGCTATGGAAGATTTTATCTCAGCGAACTGCTTACGAATGGTGAACTCCGGGATGTATTTTACCAAGGACGAGCCGAGGCCTAGATCGCGGAAGAGAATGAAAAACGAGACGAGAGTAAAAACGGCGTAGAAAAGACCGTACTCTGCAACAGTTAAAGAACGTGCCAAGAACATCCGCAGAAAGACGCCGATGACCTCGGAGGCGATGAACGCCGCGAAAACGATGGTACTTCCTTTGACGAGACGCTTTGCATAATCTTTTGATTCAGGCATGGTTCAGCCTCGCAAATTTCCAACAAATGCGATATCATCATACAAACTTAAAAGCTGGCGGGCCCGGTGGGATTTGAACCCACGATCTGCAGCTTAGAAGGCTGCCGCCTTATCCAAGCTAGGCCACGGGCCCAAGCTAATTTTCAGCGTGCAACGATTTAATATGTACGATGCAAACTTTACACGGCGATTCAATGCAGCGCTTGTTCGGAACGTTTGGTGTCCGTGGCATCTCTAATGTCGAGCTCACGCCTAAGCTTGCGATTGAACTGGGGCTGGCATTGGCTACTCACCTCAGGGGTCGCGGCGAGGTGGCGGTGGGCCGAGACAACCGCACTTCCAGCGAGATGTTGGAAAATGCCGTCACCGCTGGACTGACATCTGGCGGTTGCAATGTCATTTTGATAGGTTTAGCCCCTACCCCCGTGTTATCGTTTGCGATCAAGCGCTTCCGTTGTGCAGCTGGCGTGATGATAACCGCATCGCACAATCCACCGCAGTACAACGGCATCAAGTTCTGGGGCAGCGATGGCGCTGGCATGAATCGTGAGCAAGAAGTCAAGATTGAAAAAATCATCTCAAAAAAAGCTTGGAAGCGTGCACCTTGGCACGGGATAGGACGGGTCAGCAGGTCCGATGCTATTATGCCGTACATGGATGCCGTCTTGGGGAAAGTGCCGAGGGTTGGGCGAAAGCTGAAGGTCGTCGTCGATTGCGCAAATGCGGCGGGCAGCGTGGTGACGCCGCGCCTTCTTACGGAGCTCGGTTGTCAAGTGATATCGATGAACTGCCAACTGGATGGCACATTTCCGGGCCGAGTTCCGGAGCCGTCCCCACAGAACCTGACCGCGCTCATGAAGACCGTCGTTGCATGCAAAGCTGATTTTGGCATAGCCCACGACGGAGATGCCGACCGCACGCTGATAGTCGACGAGCGGGGACAGCTTCTCACCGGCGATCGTGTGTTTGCCCTTGCTGCGTTACATCACCTGCGAAATAAAAAGCGCCCGAAGGTGGTAACCACAGTCGCGACAAGCATGGTACTCGACGATGTTGTCAAAAAGCTCGGTGGCAAGGTTGTGCGCCTTCGCGTGGGTGAGCCGGTTGTGGCGGAGTACATCCACAGATACGGCGGTGACATCGGTGGAGAGGAGAATGGCGGCGTGATTTATCCAGATTGGTTGCTCTGTCGGGATGGCATAATGACTGCGGTCGAGATCGTCAAGTTGCTTGACAGTAGCGGCATGAAGGTTTCAGATTTGGATGCTACATTGCCAAAGTATTTTCAATTCAAACAGAAGGTCGAGTGTCCAGAAAAAACAAAGTCCAAAGTCGCTGCAGCCGTCGCGAGGCAGTTCAAGGGCTACAGGATAGATTGCACCGATGGCCTGCGCGTCATCACGGAAGATGGCTGGCTCCTCTTGCGGGCCTCCGGCACCGAGCCGATTTTCAGGTGCTTTGCGGAGGCGAAAAGCGAGGAGCGAACGAAGGAGCTGGCGAAGCTTGGGATGCACGCCATCAAAAAAGCAAGTGGCTAGAACTAGTTGCGTTTGCTCGGCGTGTATTTGCCAACGATGTCGATCTCGCTTTTGCATTTTGGGCAATGCTTGTTTTTGAGAGCATATTTCGTGACGTCGAATCCGTAGCGTTCGATGAGCAACTCTCCGCACTTGTGGCAGTATGTGTTGTCGCCCGCATGCCCTGGGACGTTACCTATGTAGACATAGCGTAGCCCCTCCTCATGTGCAATCTTCATGGCCATCTCAAGCGTCTTGACTGGCGTTGGCTCGCGGTCTGTCATCTTGTGCTGAGGGTAGAAGCGGCTGAAGTGCGTCGGTGTGGATGGTCCAAGCTCCTCGGCGCTCCACCTGCAGAACTTTCTGATTTCTTCAGCGCCGTCATTTTCTCCGGGTATCACGAGGTAAGTGGTCTCGAGGTGCACGCCATCTTTGACCATCCACTTGCACGTGTCTAAAACCGGTTTCATGCCGCCGGGCACCCCGCATATCTCTTTATAGAAGCGGTCGCTGAACGCCTTGACGTCGACGTTTGCGGCGTCCAAATATGGGCGGATCTCCTTCCACGCATCCAAGCTCATGTACCCGTTCGTCACGTAGACGTTGTAGAGGCCCTCCTTGTGCGCGAGCTTCGCGGTGTCGTAACAGAACTCGAACCATATTGCGGGTTCAATGTATGTGTAGGCGATGCCTTGACAGCCGTAGCGCT
>JBGPSS010000103.1:0-3884 GCA_041490225.1 Hadesarchaea archaeon | reverse complement strand
CGGACGCTCAAAATAATGCAGTCTTCCTCGATACCACGAATCCAAATAACCCCATTATTACCCGGCTCGCGTTGGATGACCAGATTGGTATCCCAGATGACCATCTGGCAGAAGGGTCTATCACCTACATTGCCGTTGATATCGTGGGGGTAATCCACCAGAGTGCCACCTTTTGGGCGGACGGGGTACATGTAGATTGGGTCTTCGTGGGGTCAACCATCCACTCCAATCGCACGACCATCAACGCCATCAGCGAGTACCAGAGTTATGCGATAGCCCCGTGGAGCCAGTTTGACGCCTATTGTGTTGCCCTCGGGAGGTGGAACATCGAGGGTAACGTGTTCGGCCCGCACGTCGGGACTGCTGACATGCACATCAACAAGTCGCTGGGGAAGACGTGGGCCATCGGCGTCAACTATCACAATTTCGCGACCGGGGGAAAGAAGAGTCCAAATACCCCTATCGATGCGGAGAGGATTGGCAGTTATTTCTTATACACGTACACGCTCGGGGATGGTACTTGGAGTGCATCGGGAACGTTAGCATACCACGTCAATCCAGACTTGTACGACACGCTCCACGGAACTGCTGCCGTGGGCGCAGGGAAGTGGACTATCCAGTTGATTTACTGGGTTACTGATTTCCAGATTCCGTACATCCAGTACGGGCAGGTTGTATATGATACCAAGGAGGATACAATCGCGCACTTGAAGGACGCGATTACGCTCAACCCCAACCTGTCGCGTGCAACGCACAGGTGTCTCCTGATAGTGCAACAGGGAACAACCGACTTGAACAATACCGCCCAGGCGATTTTCAATCCACTCGGCAGGTGGGGTCTGGAAACGATTTTGGGTGCGGGTGCGTCCGGGGAAGTCAACACCGCCTCAAACGAGGGCACGACGGGAATTGGCCCTTACCTTGGCAAGGTCAGCGTCAACCTCCAGTTCAAGAATAACGCTCCCGCCTCTGCCGACATTACAATTGCAAACAATCCCACCAACAAGACCGTCGACTTTGACGTGGGCACGGAAGTCAAGAGTGCAGTCTCACTCAAGCACAGCAACTCTCTCGACCACAGCAATAGTTTGGATCATGCCAACACGAATGATCCAACTGCTGACCAGAAGGCGGCTCTGGCAGGAACCTCTGGCACGCCGAGCGTGACGAACAAGTATGTCACGAATGCCGACTCACGGAACTCAGATGCACGCACGCCCACGACACACAATCAAGCAGCAACTACAATTGATTCTGGGACATTAGATGGAGACCGTCTTCCAGCATTATCCACCACGAAGCGGGGAGGAGTCCCTGTCACGGGAACTCCTTCTGGAAAGGTTCTCTCCGACGGAGACTCTTGGATCACGGTAGGTGGAGGTCACGCGCAGCAACATGCTCTTGACGCGACAGCTGACCATACCATAGGCGGACTCACGAGCACATATCTGGTCAAGAGCGACGGCACGAAACTCGTTCCGGCAACTAATACCGATGCCCAGGTAGCGGCTGCTGTTAGTGCATCCCACGCGGCTGCACACAAAGCATCCCACGTTACTGGTGGTGGGGACATCATCGACAACGCCACGACCTCCGCGACGGGGCACGCGCCAATGGCGACAGCTCCCGCCGCTAACCAAGTGGCCGCTCCGGTGATTTTGAATGCGCAGACGACATACGCGTGCGCTGCTATTACTGATGCAACCAATCCTGCAGCATTGGGGACAGCTGCACCTGGAATTGCTACCACCCTTGCACACCGCGACCACGTACACCCTCTGCCGGCACTCGATGCTGTCGCTGTTCCGACGGACATAACAACATTAAATGCCTCGACTTCGGCGCACGGACTCATCGTAAAGCCGGTTGCTCCTGCGGCAAACCAGGTGGCAGTTCCGGTAATTCTAAACGCGCAAACGCTATATTCTTGTGCCGCTATCACCGATGCAACAAACCCCGCGGCGCTGGGAACAGCAGCTCCTGGGACATCAACAACGGTAGCACACCGGGATCACGTTCACACGTTACCGGCACTTGACGCGGCGGCTGCGCCGTCGGACATAACGACCCTCAACGCGTCAACATCTGCCCATGGTCTGGTCGTGAAACCCGTCGCGCCGGCAGCAAGTCAAGTGGCCGCCCCGCGCATACTGAACGGGGAAACATTATATACCTGTTCCGCTCTGACGGATACAACCAATCCCGCAGCATTAGGAGCCGTTGCTCCGGGCACGGCCACAACGCTAGCTCATAGAGACCACATCCACCCAAATCCAGCATTGGACACCCTGGCAGTGCCTACCGACATAACCACGCTGAATGCTACCACGAGCGCGCACGGATTGTGTCCCAAAGGCACGAATGTCGGGAACTTTCTCAAAGACGATTTAACGTATGTGGTCCCGGTAGATACCACCGCCATCCACAAAGCGGTGGCAGCAGAAATCTCCGCCATGACGGAGAAAACGACTCCGGTATCTGCTGATGTTGTTGTAATTGAAGACTCTGCCGCATCCTTTGCCAAGAAGAAAGTCCAATTTGCTAACCTCCCCGCCGGAGTTGACTCCACAGCAATCCATAAGGCGACAGCTGCTGAAATTTCAGCGATGACGGAGAAAACTTCCATCGTGGCTGCAGATGTATTTGTCCTCGAGGACAGTGCCGCTGGTTACGCTAAGAAGAAGGTCTTGGCGTCCAATTTCCCTGCCGGGGTTGACACTACAGCTATCCACAAGGCAACTGCCTCGGAAATCTCTGCGATAACTGCCAAACTCCTTCCCATCGCTGCTGACTTCGCCGTCATCGAAGATTCTGCCGCTGGAAATGCCAAAAAGTCCATCACGCTCGGAACTCTGCCAGGCGTGTTCCGGGTCATCAACGTGTGTGACTATGGAGCGGTCGGCAACGCCAGGACGGTGTTCGATGGAGCGTGTGCTACTGGAGCACCTACCAAGATCACCTCCGATACGATGGCATTTGTAGCAGGAGACAACGGCAAGCGGATTACACTCGCCGCTGCAGGTGCTTCAGGAGCGATGTATGTAGGGGTCATTACCGCAATAGACTCTGCAACTCAGGTGACAGTGTCGCCAAGCATCTCATCTACTGCCTCGGTAAAGGGGTTGACAATCGGGACAGACGACACGACTGCAATTCAAAATGCGTTGAATGCATCGGCAAATGCCACCTATCCTGGGGTAATTGTCTACTTTCCGGTTACGTCCACAAATCGATTCCTCATTACTGCAAATCTGGCAGTAGCTAAGACTGTCCACATCATAGGACAAGGCGGAGCACACACGACAGACATAGGAGACTATACCAAGGCGGGTGGGACGCATTTGATATGGAACGGGATAACGCAAGTCCCAATGCTCTCGTTGATCCCCGCTGCAGGTGCGTCCAATACTGCAATTGTTGCTCCCAAAATAGAGGGCATCTCGTTTGATTGCCGGAATGGCGACCAGATGCAGGCGTTGTATGGGATACAACTTCATTCGGCTCACGGGTATTACCTCCATGACATATTCATCATGGATGCCGCTGCAGTAGGATTGGACATCCAAACTATTCAGGGGACGCTCGGAGAGGCGAAAGACGCCTCACGCGGGTTGATTGACAGGTTTTGCATCCGGGAGCTGGACGCAAACCAGGCAACACTTGGTGCAACGACAACCACTGGCACGGGAACTTTTTCAACTTCTTCTTTCTCTCTGGCAATTACCGCAGGAACAAACTTTACGACCTCAGGATATGTCTGGGTTGAAAGCAACCTCGGCTATCCAGTGCTAGTTAATTATACAGGTGGTGGAGGTACCACAACCCTGACAGGATGCACTGTTGACGCCCAGGAAATGTTGAATGCTCCAACGTGGGTTGCAGCG
>JBGPSS010000102.1:0-3984 GCA_041490225.1 Hadesarchaea archaeon | reverse complement strand
GGGGATAAGCAACGTTTGAAGCTTGGCAAGAGGCAATGTGCTGAGATAGCGACTGGCGCGCCAATTCCAGCTGGAGCGAGCGCTGTCGTGATGGTTGAGCATGCGGTGCAACGAGATGACATTGTGGAAGTTTGTCGTGCTGTCTCACCGGGAGAAAATGTCGCCAAACGTGGTTCTGAGATTAAGAGGGGGACAAAAGTTTTTCTGGCTGGATCGGAGCTCTCCCCTTCGGCAATAGGAACATCGGTGGCGATTGGGATCCAGAAGGTCGAGGTGTATAGGCGACCGAGGCTAGCGGTAATTTCTAGCGGTGCTGAGCTTGCGAAGGCTGGAGCGAAGCTCAGTTATGGCCAAGTTCACGACATTAATGGCCCGACGCTGTGTGAGGTGGTCAAGGCGTGCGGTGGCGAGCCATTGTATCTTGGGATAGCGCTGGATGAAGCGCCCCAAATAAAGGCGCTCGTCAGGCGTGGGCTGACGAGTTGCGATGCCGTCATCATTTCAGGAGGATCTTCAGCTGGTGCAGGAGACATTGTACCCGCGGTCGTAGATGGCTTGGGCGAACCTGGCGTGATAGCGCATGGGCTGGCGATGAAACCAGGAAAGCCGACGTTCATCGCCGTCGTCAAGGGCAAGCCAGTTTTCGGGCTACCCGGCTACCCTGTTTCTGCCCTCATGGTCTTCGATCAGCTGGTAGCCCCCTACATCAGGCGCATGGCGGGCATGCGGCCGCTGGCGAAGCTTGTGATACGCGCTAAATTGAGTAGAAAAATCCTGTCGGCTAGAGGTAGGCGAGAACTTGTGCCCGTGAAACTGGTGAGGAAAGGCGGGGAGCTTCTCGCCGAGCCGCTCCTGAAAGGTTCTGGCGCCATAACGGCTCTCTCGATGGCCGCTGGCTACGTCGAGGTGCCGCTCGAGCAGGAGATCGTAGATGAGGGAGAGATAGTTGATGTGGTCATCTTGAGGTGAACGAGATATTTAGAATGGTTGCTGTGGTTGGGTTCAAGAAATCTGGCAAGACAATTGTCGTGGAGAGCCTTGTGCGCGAACTCGTGAGGCGAGGCCATCGCGTGGGCACGGTCAAGCACATTCGCGAGCCTGATTTCACGATAGATCAAAAAGGAAAGGATACGTGGCGACATGCTCGGGCTGGGGCGAGCATCGTTGTCAGCGTGGCTCCGCGCGAGGTCGCGACGATAGACCGTCGCATCGGCAAGCTTGAAGATGTGGTCCGCAGGATTAGGGGGATAGACTTTCTCGTCATCGAGGGGTTCAGGGAGCTGAAGGGTATCCCAAAGATAGCAGTCGTTCGCAGCGAGTCGGAGCTCAAAAAACTTGATGATGATTTTACCATCGCTTGTGTTGGTCCAGGCGGTGGCTCAAAAACTTTGAAGCGAAGTGAAGCCACGACGTTAGCGAAGCTTGTGGAGCAAAAGGCAATGCCGCCAATGTTTGGTCTGGATTGTCGCAGGTGTGGTTACAAAACTTGTGAAGATTTCACGCGCGCGGCGTTGGCAGGAAAAATTCGTGCGAAGGACTGTAAAGCAGCCTTCGGCAACGTGGAGCTTCGCGCCGACGGCAAACTTGTGCCGCTGAATCCATTCGTGCAGGATTTCTTGGCTGGCGCGACGGTCGGCATGCTCTCATCGTTGAAGGAGGCGAAGGGAGAGGAAATCGAGTTGAGAGTGGTGAAGAAAAGTGCTAGATAGATTTGGCAGGCCGATCACGAGCCTTCGCATCTCGGTGACCAGCGACTGCAACTTGAACTGCTTCTACTGTCATCACGAGGGTTGTCCAGCTATAGATCACCGGCTGGGGCCGGCGGAGATAAAGAAAATAGTCGAAGTGGCCCAAGAGTTCGGCGCACGGAAGGTAAAATTCACTGGCGGTGAGCCTCTTCTTAGGGATGACATCGTAGACATCGTTGCATCCGTCGCTGAGCAAAAATTAGACGATATCTCGCTCGTGACCAATGGGATATTGCTTGCGGATGTGGCGAACGAACTCGCCGAGGTTGGGCTGAATCGCGTAAATATAAGCTTGGATACCCTCGACCCAGCGGTATTTGCCAAGATTACGGGTGAAGATTTGATTGGGCGCGTGCTGGCTGGAATAAGCGTGGCGGTGGATGTCGGACTGACACCTGTGAAAATAAACATGGTTTTGCTCACGGGTGTAAACGATGGCGAGATCGATCGCATGATAAAATACGCTTCTGACAGCGGCGCAGTCTTACAGATTATCGAGCTTCTGCGCACGCAGGATAACGAGGATATTTTCGCGCGATACCATCGTGGCCTAGAAGACATCGAGCAAAAATTGAGCGAGCGAGCGCTACGTATCGAGACAAGGCGGCTCATGCACAACCGCAAGAAATTCATCCTGCCGGAGGGCGAGGTTGAAACTGTGAAGCCGATGGACAACACGGAGTTCTGTATGCATTGCACGCGTTTGCGCTTGACCGCGGATGGTCATCTCAAGCCATGCCTGCTCCGCAACGACAACCTCGTCGACGTGCTCTCACCGTTGCGTTCTGGATCGCTCGACGGAGTGCGGGTTGCTTTCGAGGAAGCGATTCAGAGGCGGGAGCCGTACTTCGATGGGAAGAAAGTTGGCTGTCGGCACGATGTCTGAAGAGTTTTAGAAGCTTGAGCGATGATGAGCGTTTCATGGGGACGTTCAATAAAAAAATGAACGAGAGGCCCCGTGGAGCTGAAAAATAGTCATTGGACCGAGGATTCAGCCACGCGGGGCGTTGTCACTTTCGTGACTTGGAGTTATCACCTTCATTATTTGTCTTACGAGCGGTTATTTAAATTTTTGCATATACCTCAGCAACCACAAGATTAAAATCCTCAAAAAAGAGTTATTTTTAGGGGTCGAATGCGTAAAAGGACACCAAAACAGATGCTTTTAGCTTATTTGATAGGTTTTGGTGTAGCTTTGTTTGTCCTACAGGGCGTAGCTTGGCTGGCCCTAAGTCAGTTCGGGTTGATCGGCAACTTGGTTTATGTCGTGTGGCTTAGCAGCACAGTCATCATACTTTTCGCGAAGGACATAGCAGATGTTATCTCAGCAAAGTTCCGCAAATCTATATTCTTTAACCATCCGCTGCTCGAGCATTGTCCGTACTCAGCGCTTGTGGCATGTCTTAGCCCGGTGATGTGGATCTCGTTGCTCGCCGCCGCAAACGCAGTGTTCGGTTTCTGCAAAGATATAGCGATGCTTAGATAGCGGCTATCGCGTCGTCACTTCGCAGCCGCCTTCGGTAACAATTACCGTGTGCTCCGCCTGTGCGACGAAGCCGTCGCCGCGCTCCTTCAAGATGTGATAGGGGTGAAGCGCACCTACGCTGACGAGTTCTCGTAGCGTCAGTTCAAGCCTGAGCTTGGACATCTGCTTCGCCAGCCATCTCTCCGCGAATGGAAGGCTGCTGTATGACCGCTTGATGGTATTGAGGAGCTCCCTAGTCATGCGCATGCGCACGGGCCTGTCGCGCAGGTAACGAAAGATGTAGGCTTGCGGCGCGTCTTCCACGAATCCTGCGCCGTCCGTCAAGAATGGTTCCAGCGCTATGACGTCGCCAACCTCTAATTTTTGCCCAGTGTTTTCGTTGACGTTTGGGACGGTTATGCCGGCGTGCAGGTTCCACTTTGACAAACCATGGCCCGTCAGATTTCGGATCGGCTTGAATCCCGAAGCTTTTGCAGAATCTTCGATCGCCTTTCCTATCTCTCCAACGTCTATCCCAGGTTTGACCGCCTTGATTCCCTCTTCGAGCGCACGTTCTACTGCTTGGACCATTTCAATTTTTGCACCGATCGCGATGGTGACCGCAGTATCCGCGATGTAGCCGTCGATATGGGCCCCTATGTCGATCTTGACAAGGTCTCCCTCCTTGACTTCCGAATCGTCGTCTGCAGGAGGGCTGTAGTGCGCAGCCACTTGATTTAGCGAAACGTTGCAAGGAAATGCAGGTTTCGC